>NZ_JAMPKE010000067.1:0-3385 GCF_039961955.1 Trichocoleus sp. DQ-A1 | reverse complement strand
GTCTCGGTTGGTGCGAAAAACCTTGTCTTTCTCCAAATCGTTGGAGAATCACATTGGGGCAATCTGGTACTTTATCCACTACTACAACGCATCATTACGTGTTTAGCACTACCCCTATTTTTAATGCTGAAGGCGAAGCTGTCAAAGTTGTGGAGTCCAGTCACGTAGCTTTAGGTGGCAACCTCTCCGACTCAGCCTTAATAGAAGTCAATTCAGCAGATATCCGGGGAGAACAGCGAGATAAATTAACCAACTCTCTCACTTATTTAAATAGCCAAATTATTGAGCGCAGGTAAGCAGAACAAGCCTTACAGGATCTGATCGCCGGAACCGCCTCAGTTACGGGCAAAGATTTCTACCCGATGTTTGCACAGCATCTAGCCGCAGCGCTTGGAGTTCGCTACGTTATCGTGGCAGAAGCCTCCGCCTGGGAGGACGATACACCTGTCCGAGCCAAAGTGCTTTCCTTTTGGAATTCAGACAAATTGGGTGACAACTTTGAGTACGACTTAGTCCATACTCCTTGCGAAAGCATCTTTACACAAGAGACTCTGGTTGAAAACAACGGCATCAGTTGCTATCCCCAAAACGTCCAGTCATTCTTCCCCAAAGGCGAAGCTTTAGCGGCTTTGGGAGGAGAGTGTTTCCTGGGAGTTGCCCTTTTAGATTCAACATCCAGTAAGCCAATTGGTCATATTTGCTTTATCGATGATAAGCCCCTCGTGCAGGAGCAACGGGCAAAATCAATTATGAGCCTCTTTGCAGCACGAGTTAGCGCCGAACTGGAGCGCCAGCGGGCTGAGGAAGCGCTAGAGCGATCGCAAATACAACTGAAACTTTCCCACGAGCAATTAGAAAACTACAACCGGATGCTGGAAGCGAAAGTTCAAAAGCGAACGCTAAAGCTGCAACAAGAAATACGCGATCGCCGAAAAGCCGAACAATCCGCTCAATCCGCCAACCGCGCCAAAAGCGAATTTCTCGCTAACATGAGCCACGAACTGAGAACCCCTCTCAACGGTATCCTCGGCTATGCCCAAATCCTCAAACGAGACAAAACCTTAAATGAGCCGCAAAAAGATGGTTTAGGCGTCATTCACCAGTGCGGCGAACATCTATTAACCCTGATCAACGACATCTTAGACCTCTCCAAAATAGAAGCCCGGAAAATGGAACTCCACTTGAGTCACTTTCATTTTCCCCAATTCCTGGAAGGCATCGTCGAACTGTGCCGCATTCGTGCCCAACAAAAAGACATCTACTTAACTTACCAACCCACCGCCCCACTTCCTTTAGCCGTCCAGGGCGATGAAAAACGCTTGCGGCAAGTCTTAATCAACTTACTTAGCAACGCGATCAAATTTACAACCACCGGCGGCGTCACCTTCCAAGTCAGCTATCAAGACGGAACATTTCGGTTTCAAGTAGAAGATACCGGCGTCGGTATGGCACCAGAGCAATTAGAAGAAATCTTCTTACCCTTCCACCAAGTCGGAGAGCGCGATCGCAAAAGCGAAGGCACCGGCTTAGGCTTGGCAATCAGCCGTCAATTAGTGCAAATGATGGGCAGCGAAATCAAAGTTAACAGCATCTTAGGTAAAGGTAGCGTTTTCTACTTTGATTTAGATTTACCCTTAGTTGACCAGTGGGCAGATGTCACCCAAATAGATGAACACCCCATTATTGGTTACTTGGGCGACAAGCGCAAAATCCTCATCGCCGACGATCAATGGGAAAATCGCTCAATTCTAGTAAAAATGTTAGAGCCATTAGGTTTTGAAATTAGGGAAGCCACCGATGGTTTGGACTGTATAACCAAAGCACAGGAGTGGCAACCCCATGTAATTTTGATGGACTTAATGATGCCCGCCCTCAATGGCTTAGAAGCCACTCGTCGAATCAGAAAGTCACCCGACTTAAAGGTCGTTGTGATTGCGACTTCAGCCAGCGTTTTTGATTGCGATCAACAACAGAGCTTTCAAGCCGGTTGTAACGATTTCCTGCCTAAACCCATCCGAAACCAGGAGCTTTTAGAAAAGTTACGCGGTTATTTGGGGCTGTCATGGGTTTATGAAGAAATTAAAAATGAAGAATTCCGCGAGCCTTCCGCAAAAGCGATGGTGCCTCCGCCTGTAGAGGAAATCGCGGCACTCTTCGATTTCGCAATGATGGGCGACCTTAGAGGGATTGCCAAGCGAGCCGCTCAACTGGAACAGATGAATCAGGACTGGATAACCTTTACCAACCATTTACGTCAATTAGCCAAGGGCTTTGAAGAAAAACAAATCTTGGATTTTATCAAACAATATAGAGAAAATAAATGAGCGAAGAAATTCCCCACAAAGGCATAATCTTAATCGTTGATGATACTCCCATAAACTTAGGGGTTTTGTTCGACTTTTTGGCGGATTCCGGCTTCAAGATTTTGGTAGCCCGGGATGGCGAAAGTGCGATTCAAAAGGGGTAATATGCCCTGCCGGATCTTATCTTATTAGATGTACTGATGCCGGGGATGGATGGGTTTGAAACTTGCCGTCAACTGAAAGCCAATCAAGTAACGAAAGATATCCCTGTAATTTTTATGACGGCGCTTTCCGAGACGGTAGATAAGGTTAGAGGTTTAAGCCTGGGAGCCGTCGATTATATTACTAAACCACTTCAGCATGAAGAAGTTTTAGCTCGCATTACTGTCCAACTGAGTATCCAGAGTTTAACAAAGAAACTGAAAGAACAAAATGTGCTTTTGGAACAAGAAATTCAAGAACGTACAAGGGTAGAAAAAGCACTCTTACAGCTCAAAGAAGAATTAGAAGAACGGGTAGAGGAAAGAACCCTTGAACTTTCCCACTCTAATGCTCTGCTGAAACAAGAGATTCAAGAGCGGATTTCTACAGAAGCAGTATTACAACAATCAGAGGCACGCTATCGAGAACAAGCGCATCAGCTAGAACTCGCCTTTCGCCAACTCCAACAGACTCAAGGTCAACTGATCCAAAGCGAACAACTGGCTAGTTTAGGACAGTTAGTCGCCGGTGTTGCTCATGAAATGAATAACCCGGTCAACTTTATCTACGGCAATATTACTCACGCAGAGCGCTATACCCAAGACCTGCTGTACCTGCTGAATCTTTATACCAAGGAATTAACCAATCCGGGGCCAACTATCCTGGAGGAGGCTCAGGCAATTGACCTGGAGTTTCTGGTTGAAGACCTGCCAAAACTACTGGGTTCGATGAAGATTGGGGCTGAGCGCATCCGCGAGATTGTCCAGTAGACCTCCTGCATGAATGGTCAAGTAGTGTGCCAGTTCATAATCGAGATTGCACAATAAGGGAGTAGATCAGCATCAAGACACTGGGGAGTTGGTATGCCGTATACGGAGCTA
>NZ_JAMPKE010000066.1:0-5427 GCF_039961955.1 Trichocoleus sp. DQ-A1 | reverse complement strand
AATCATCGACGTGGCAAAACAAAGCTTCTAAACTAAGCATGGGCGGGTAGATACTTGAGAACTCAGCACTTTCAGCGTATCTGCTCCGCCCTTTTTTATCCCGAACTCACGTTAAAATTAGCTCCACTCGCCCTCAACCGATGAATCCTGCTGTTCTCGTGTTGGGTTAATCGCGATCGCACTCATGAGGCAGAAGGCGATCGCACCCTCATCTCATGCAAAACGCGATCGCCCGAACAGCAATTACAGCAGCAGATTGAGGCGTGGCAAGAGATGCGGTCAAAGTTGCAATAGCATTCCTTCCTTTTCTCAAATGCGAGCGATCGCAACTTTAAGGTTCTCCATTGCCCCCTTACACTGCTGCAACCTTTCACTCCAAATCCATCTTGGCAAAGTGATCTTGCAGGAGCTTGTGCATGAAGCGATAGCGACCACCAATCCGCTGCAACAGGAGACGCTCAGTGCAGTAGTTAAGCAAGAGGTCGTAGCGGAACGGAGCGTATCCTTTCCTAGTGAGAACGAGACGTAGGGCAAGATGTTGAAGCAGTGCCTTCCCCCCACCTTCAAGAAATCCCAGCCCAGTAAGGTAGATGATGAAAGTAAAAAACAATTGAGGTGGAAATTTTATATGTGCGAATGAGCTAATTCTCAATTGATAAACGAAACCAATTAAAGAGTATAAAAATAATACAAATAATGTGAAGAAAACTATGTTGTTCCAAGAATTTTTTATTCCTTGATTGGCTGTTGTTTGAGTGTCAATTTCTGCTCTCATGTTTTTAATCAGCCAAGCAACGAAAATATTTACTGCAATGCCAGTAAGCAATACTATCATAGAATAGCTCAACTTCTCGTCTAGTCTAGCTACAAGCAAAACAATTCCGGCAATTATCCACGTAATTATACTAAGAACTATAACTAAAACCCCATATTTCTCTTTCTCAAAATAAAAAAGTTTCTTATTAAATTGAAGCTTTTCAGTCGGAGTAATATTATCGATTGTCAGGAAATAGCTCAACCAGGGAAATGTGCTTACTAAGAGAGGCAACCATTCGGAAACTCTGCTAGCCAAGGAACTAGCCCCTGCCAATACTAATGTAAAAAACAGCATGAACAGTAACTTATAAAACTCTCTCTGCTGTTTCTCTAGTAGCCAAGACGGCTGCATTCTCTCAATCAAAAGCTCTGTTTGTGACTCTTTGTCCAGCGCCTTTGCCGCAAACACCAATGCCCGCTGAACTATCAGGCGCTGTGGCAGTGGCTTTGTGCCGTAAGTTTTGCTGAGGATGCCCCGTTGCTTTTCATTAGGGTCAATAATCAACTCACGGGCGATCGCTGCTTCCCAATAGGTATCGAGCAAATACTCAATTTTAAGCTCGCAGGTGGTGCGCGATCGCCAATGGTCGAGCGAAAACTTTCCCTGCTTTTGCACCAAACCAAACATTGACAAAAACAGTGGCTTTGTCAGCAACTCCTGCAACGCCTCATCCTGCTGCACTGTCTGCCACACATCCTGCAACTCAAACTGAGCAAAATAGTCTTCAATTTGCTCAACGGTTAATGCCTGCAAATAGATTGCCCCATACAGGTTCAACGGTTGACGCACCACTTGCTCAAACTCTTCCCGCCGACAGCAAATCAGTACGCCGCAAGGTCGCTGGTCCAGTTCCCCCGTTAACCAGGCATTGAGAGCCACTGCACAAGCTTCTTGATGCTGGGGTGCCACTTCATCCAGTCCATCCAGCAGTGGCAGCAGTTGATTGTTTTTTAGCCATCGCTGTGCCAAATCCTGACGAATCCCATATTTCCCTTTCAACTCGCCTACTAGCCATTCAAAAATTGATTGCTTTGGATTTTTCCAGGACGACAAACTGAGCAACACTGGGATTGGCTCCGCTTTGTCTGCGATCGCTCGTCGCAACAAATCTTCTGCTAACTCCAGCATCATTGTTGTCTTCCCCGCACCGGGTTCACCTAGGATTAGCAATTGATGGGCAAGTTCTGGGCGATCAAATACCTCTACAATTCGAGTTCCGGCAGCCAAGGGTAGTGGGGACTGGGATGGTTGTACCACTGTTGCCGACCAAGGACGCTGCACGCGATAGTCCTGCTGCTCCATTCCCAGAGTCAGCCATACGGCATTATGCAACGACTGTGCCAGCCTTTCCCGTACTTCTGTTGCGACGGCTTGGAGCAGTTTCGCTTGGGATGCTTCCCGTTTCGCTTGTGGGGTGCTTGAATTCGGCGTTGCCCCTTGACCTGGTTGGCGATCGCGGGCTACGACTTTTTTGCCAGTACCTTAGCCCACTTTATAAACGTCGGAAAATGCGTCCACAAAAAGTTCTCTGTATCTAACTCTGCCTCGTAGGACAGATTAACAAACGGCGGCAATAGCGACAGCGCCCCCTTTAATTTAGCCGCCGCAGATGCTCCCGGTTTGCTCACTTCGGTGTGAATTTTCTGTAGCCATTCCAGCACCTCATCAGAATATTCCTGGCTGGTTTGCAGTTGCCCCGCCTGTTCTACAATTTCAGCAACGACGACTTCTGGCACTGGCTCTGAGATAGCAACTGTCGCTGACTCGTCCGCCAAAATTTGCCAATATTCTTTTTCAAACGGCTGCATCTCTGCCTTCAAATCGGCAATCTGCTGCTTGATCCGAACCCGTTCTTCTGGAGCGATCGTCGTCAATGTATCTTCTTTCCCTGCCAATTGCTCACGTAAACGGGTCAAATTTTTTTCAACTTGGCGCAGGCGAGCGCTCGACATACTACGTAGACTCCAGAACGTTAAAACCATTATTTCGGTTTTACTCTATCGACTCCATAATGTCTGCAATGTCTTCATGGAGATTGGGATGCCTCTGTTGCCCAAAGCTTGCCAAATTCTGTTGTCGGCGCTTATAGATGCGATCGCTCGAAGACAGCACAACAGGCGACCCCAATCGTTCGGCTCCATAATGTGCTATTGTGATGACGAGATTCTCGCATCCCTTCGCTTCTCCAAACGAATCTGGATGAAGCTGAATGTGGCTCAATGACATTAATCTGTCACCAACGACAGATAATTAGTCACTATACAATTTTAATGGGCAGTACTGGACTCGAACCAGTGACATCCTGCTTGTAAGGCAGGCGCTCTACCAACTGAGCTAACCGCCCAAATTCAGACACTTTTTAGATAATAGCAGATTACGCTGCTGCTGCTACTATTCAAACAGAATAAATTTTAAAAAATCTCAAATTTTAACGGATGCCCTCTGGTCGGACGCACGATCGCATTACTTTATGGTGCCTGCCTTGGGTGGCTGGCATGACGTTCGGGCTGACTCGCAGCGGCGATCTGACGTTAATTGTTTCCGGAGGATTTTTATTCAGCGGGCTGATGTTTAGCCCAGACTTGGATCTAAACTCCCGTCCTTATCAGCGTTGGGGCTGGTTGCGGTGGATTTGGATACCCTACCAGAAGTGTTTACGTCACCGCTCGGTTTTTTCCCACGGGTTAGCAATTGGGACAATCGTGCGATCGCTCTATCTCTCTTGCTGGGTCTTTCTGGTGGGATTGTTGATATTGGGGATGCTACAGCTAGTCTGGGGTGTCGGGTGGACTTGGCAGATGATAGCGAATCAGGTGCAGCGATCGCTGACTCAATACCCATCTGAATCGATAGCGCTGTTTGTGGGTTTGGAATTGGGTGCGATGAGTCACTCTTTCAGTGACTGGGGGGGTTCTGCCTACAAGCGGTTTAAAAAAAGTGGATTGAAGGCGGTAATGCCTAAGCGGGTGAAGACTCGGAAGCGAATGGGCGCATCGAATCAGCGTAGAGTCAAGAAACCAACCGCCAAGACGCAGAGGACGCGAAGGTAAGATCGAAAGACAAACTGAATTTTCGTTTATGTTGAATTCCCCAGAATCTGCTCATCCCATACCTCAAACTGCACTAGAAGCCCTGCAACAGTTGATTGAGGTTGTTGCCCAGTTGCGATCGCCGAATGGGGGTTGTCCTTGGGATTTAGCGCAGACTCCCCAAACGCTTACCCCGTATGTCATCGAAGAAGCTTATGAAGTGGTAGATGCGATTCGCACTGGGGATAAAGATGCGATCGCTGAAGAACTGGGGGACTTATTGCTACAAGTGGTGCTGCAAGCGCAGATTGCCAACGAATCCGGGCAATTTAGCTTAACCGATGTCGTTCAGGGGCTTACTCAAAAGCTGATCCGCCGTCATCCTCACGTCTTTGGAGAGGTTGAAGTCGAAACTGCGGAGGAAGTCCACGAAAATTGGCAGAAAATCAAAGCCGCAGAAAAAGGAGAAACGACTCAAGACGCGCAACAGCTAAGTCGCAAACTGACTCGTTATTCTCGCACATTGCCACCACTGATGGCGGGGATGAAAATCTCTCAAAAAGCTGCGGCGGCTGGGTTTGAGTGGGAGAATATTGAGGGCGTGTGGGCGAAGTTTCACGAAGAGTTAGCAGAATTTGAAGAGGCACTGCAACAGGAAGACGAAGCCCATCAGCAAGCGGAACTGGGAGATTTATTATTTACAGTGATTAATCTTGCCCGTTGGTACGATCTCGATCCTTCAGAAGCTTTACAGGGAACGAATCAGCGATTTATTCAGCGTCTGAAAAAAATGGAGGCTTTTGCCGACCGTCCCCTCTCTGATTACACATTAGATGAGTTGGAAACGCTTTGGCAACAAGCGAAAACTCAGTTAGCAGCTTCGGGCGAATTAAACCAGGAACGCTAAATTTTTAAGCCGCGATTTGGGAATCCTGAATCAGGATGCGATACAGTTCTTCTTCCAGCCAGCACTCATCTTCTTCTGCTAGCACCAACCGTGCCTGCCGCCATATCCCAGCCATCTCTGAATCTGTGTACTTTGAAGTAAGTTTCTCCGATAGCTGTTCCAATGCTCTTGAATTCCGAGCGATCGCGATTGATGCCATTCTCCAGGAATCCCACCCATTTTTTGAAACTGCACTCATTTTCTGAAGCCCACTTCCTGACTGTTCTTTACTTAACTTAGAGGTCATTGGATTCGATTATCTTCCGTCAAAATACTGAATCTATGTAACTTCATATACTCTTCATAGGAAAACAATACTTATATAAATTTGCGATGAAATTTTCTAGCACCTGGTTTGCTGCTTTGAGTTCCTCAGCACCAAGAAGAAGGCGAACCGTGCGCTTGCAGTGTTCGCCCTTTTTGAAACTACAGGTTGGATGAAGAAAATTTCCGAAATTTAGAACAGGGATGGGAAGACAAAACCAAGCGCGATCGCTTTTTGGGTCTCTCCGCTACCTTGATAACGTGAGTTCGGGATAAAAAAGGGCGGAGCAGATACGCTGAAAGTGCTGAGTTCTCAAGTATCTACCCGCCCATGCTTAGTTTAGAAGCTTTGTTTTGCCACGTCGATGATT
>NZ_JAMPKE010000065.1:0-12124 GCF_039961955.1 Trichocoleus sp. DQ-A1 | reverse complement strand
CGGACAGCGATGTCTTTCCGTTTTATGGAGTGGGTGAACGCTAATCGAGATGTATTCTCAGCCTATAAAGCTGCTTTGGGTTTTATTTGGGCTTGAAATCTGTTTAAGTCCCGATAACACGGAACGAGCAATCGGTTTTGGAGTGCTGAGCAGGTAAACCTGAATTGCCGTTGCAGTTGGATTGAGGCTGTCAAGGGCTGCGATCGCAACCAGAGGAGCTATAAGCGTGTTCACCATTACATCAGGGTTTTATATGAGGGTTAAGGTTATTAATTGTGTGAAGTTAGAAAATATCAGCTGGGTCAGCAGACTGTAATTTCCTCATTGCGATCGCTCCCGATGCAATGCACATTACAAGCGTCAAAGACAACACGAGTACCAGACGATCCAGCGACATCTTGACGGGAAGTAGCGTCGCTTGTGCTATTAGTCCGTAAAGCCCAAGTGAAATCACGAATCCCGGCATAAAACCCAGGATTGCCAGAATCAACGCCTCTTGAAGCAAAATACCAACTAAGAAGCGATCACCGTAACCCATTGCTTTGAGCGTGGCGTATTCGGGTAGGTGATCGGAAACATCAGAGTAAAGAATTTGATAAACAATTACCGTTCCCACCAAAAATCCCACGATAGTTCCGAAGCCAAAGATAACGCCGATCGGACTAACTTGACTCCAATAGTTTCTCTCCCGTTGGACAAATTCTTCTTTGGTCAGAACCAGCACATCATTCGGCAATTTGGCTTTTATATTTGCTTGCACTTGCTCGATATCTGCACCCGGTTTCAACGTAATTAGACCGACATCGATATCATCGGCTTGGCGTTCTGGAAACAGACGCAAGAAACTAGAGTCACTCACAATCAAATTGCCATCAGCTGAGAAAGAGGCTCCCATTGTGAAGACACCAGTGACTTGAATTTGTAAGTCATTCAGTTGAGCTGGAAGCGGTTTAGATTGCTGAAGTTGACTAGCAACATTACCCAGATCGGGTCGCGCTGCCTGGTCATAAAGTACATAATTCAACATCTTGAGTTTATTCAATTCAGGTGCAGCATCTGGCACATCCATTGCTGGGTTACTGGGGTTGAAACCATAAATTTGTACCTGCCAGAAGGTTCGATTAGCAGGATTACGCCATCTTCCGATTCCTAGGTAGAGAGAATTAATAGAAGCTACGCCATCTGTACCTGCTGCTTGAAATAGCCTAGAGCGTGAGAAGGGTTTGATGGTCTGCACGTTACAGCAGTTTGCAAGTAAGTAAAGTACAGGTGTAGATGTAAAGCGCTTTTCCCCCTGGGGATAGCTTGTACTCTATCTACCTGCAAACTGCTGTATTAATGGCCTCCAGCTTGCTTTGAATCTTCGATGTAGGTTTTATAATGACGTAGGCTTCCAGCCAGAGTTCCAGCCAATTGTGGGGTCGTGTTTTGCACTCTATGCGTTGAATTTCCTCCCCTTTCCAAGAGGGGTGAATTGATTCGAGATAGGTATCCAGATCGAACTCAATCTGCCAACCAAGTTCGTGTAGAGTAAGCAGAGCGTTATCCCATTTTTCAATCAGTTCATTGCGTTTCTGACGGTTGTTTTGTATCGTCTGCAAGTGTGATTCTTTTGAGAGGTATCCTAGCCCCTTTAGCAAGGTTTTGATTTTATACTTTCCAGTGGTTTGAATTCGACTCATTATTGTCAAAAACACCGCTAGTGCAGCGGCCATTGGCTGTCTGTAGGGATTAATTAGAAGGGTACTTTTAGCGAGGAAGCCATATTCATATAGAGAAGAGAAGTTACCTGAATCTTGAAAAGGTTTTACCCAATCATTTGGTCCTGCGGTAATAATTAACTCGGTAGGTTCTTCTGGCTCGTAGTAAATCTTATCAGGTTGGTTAGAATCCATAGTCAAGCTGAGCCGACCGAGATATTTAAGCTTAAGCCGCCACATGGGTTGGATTTCCGCTTCATACGTCATCAGCTTCAGGTCTAAGTTTTTGATAGCTATACTCAGACTGGCTACTTGTTGAGCTAATTCTCCCAATTTTTTTAGCTTTTGACTGAGGCTTAAATCGCTTCTCTTATTCCAATTAAAGAGTCCCATGCTAATAACGTCTGTAGCCTTAAAGCTAAACGTTCCTTCCCAAGGCTTTTCCATATCAGTAGCGTAGGAAGCAAAAAGTAAGAACATATAAGCGGTTTCAATACCCAATTGATTGATAATTTCCCAAGCTGCATTTCCCGCTACTAGCTCTAATCTATTCGTTTCTGAATGGTGTTGAATAATATTATGTTCAATAAAACCTTCACCAAAAGAGCGTCGGAAGCGGGGAATCCCATCAATGTTCTCCCAAAATTCCGCACCAAAACAAGCTTGTACTCCAGTTAAATAGGGTAGAGATGTCATAACTGGAGTATCGTCATAAGTTTGAAATAGAGGAGCGTTTGTCGCTGGCATGGATTCTTGTGGCTCCATTCCTAGCAAACTTTGTAGGGTTTCTAAAGAATGGCTATATAGATTAAATTTCTGTATAAATTCTCCCGCTGTTTTAGAAGCACATAAGCTGATGATATACAATTCTTTATCTTCTTTTTTTGAATAAAGCCCGGTCATCTTGCTAATTAAACGAGTTGCCGAGTCGGGTTCTACTCCTTCTATGCTCCAAGCATCAAGATGGGATAATATCCAAATGGCTTTTTCCTCCCAAAACTCTTGACTCTGAAAAATATCTTGAAGAATATCTTTTAATAGATTTTTGAGACAGATAACAGCCTTAGTGAGGTTAAAAGATTTGTTTATTAATTCTGGATTGAGTTGCTTTAGATGAAAATCGATATCGGTGGCGATATGCTGAACTATTTGGGTTTTAAATTCTTTTTTTTCGCGTAGCTGCTGTGCGTACTTCTGGATGCGTAAAACGTATTTATCGGGAGTACTCGTTTCCCTATTCTTTTGTGAATTATGTTCAATCATAACTGTGTGTATTGTTAGAAAAAAAGTTTAGTCAAAAAATACGTTAAAAGCGCCTTTTTGGTATCTAACCATCAAATACATCGAACTAAACTGAGTAGTGAAAGTAGTAGTTTCCTCTACAAAACTATTTTCATCAGAAAGCGAGGTAGAAAGACTTATTACCCTAGCAGATGGGGAAAATAATTTTCGGAAAAACCACTGACAACATTGGCTAATGGCTCTATGTCGGTAAATTCAGGGTCTTATATATTAGCAGAGGTAAATAGGGCCATGCTAACGGCTGCATCTTCTCTATAAGGAACTCAATCCGGTTTTCTAGCTTCACCCAGGGGATTGGGTTTATCCAGATCCAGAGGAGAAACTACATCGGCTGTCTGTTCCCACTCCTTGTTCCACCTGCGAACCGTATCAGCACTCAGACCAAGTAATTCTTCAATTTGAGGTAGGCTTTTGCCCTCCTGGAGAAGTCTTTGACAAGATTGTCTAACCTCTAGTGAATGTATGGGAAGTGACCGCCTCTATATTTCCTAGGTCTATATTAAATTACTTCTCTTTGCCATTGACTGAACGGATGCAGTAGAGATTCCTGTCTGGGTAGTGGTATAGAAGTAGTGATAAATCCACTTTTACCCCCTACCGTACAAGGCTTTGAGCATTGAATATCACTACCTGTTTACCACTGCCCCTTGTCTGTACCTCGAATTCCTTAACATCTCGATCCTCTTTGTACAATGCAAGAGCTTGTTCCTTTTGCTCATTGGAATAGAACTTGCGTGGCCTGGAAATACTTGCTGCTTTTACCCACTTATAGACAAAACCAACAGGTATTCCAACTGGCTTCTAGCGCCATATAGCGTCTAGGTGTCTTCTCCATAGCTTTAAGCATTACTTTATTTCGGGACTTCCATTAGTTCGTTTTTGTCAGCATTTATGCAATCGCTTAACTACCAACTCCCCCCTACTCAATCGTTTCCAGTTCCTGATTAGCGATCGCATACTCAAATCCTTCAATCTGGCTATGCGTGTGCCCTGGTTTAATCACGATGCATTCGCTGCCCTCATATAACACTCGCTGCCCAACCGTAAAAGACGATTCTGGCTGCTGGTATGGTGTTGCTTCCTTCGTGCGTAAAGCTTCAGCTTGCCAATTCCGTCGCAGCTGCTGGTATGGTGTTGGCGCGATCGCTTTCTCTTGGAGTTTAGTTTCAGCCTCTTGGGGTTGTTTCTTAGCAGATTTCTGTATATCGACAATCTGCCTTCTTTGGTTTTGGGGTAATCCCAGCCAAATGCCTGTCTTGATGCGAACTATGTCCTCATGCGCGTACTGCTCAATAAATGCTGTCGCCAAATCCTCAAACATCGTAGCGACCGCCTCACCATCCTCGCAAGCCAGTAGCATTTGTTGCCCATTGACTATTTCTGCGTGAACTTGTTCTTCAGAAGCCAGGGCTAATGAAGGCGGGATCGCTTCCTCCTGTGCAAGGTTGGTCAAAAAAGGTTGGTCATGTACTGTAAGCGTTGCTGTAGCGTTGTTTGGGGTTTGACTAACCTCAGTGCCTGACCAACCTTTTTTTAAACTTTGTCCAGAAGCACTATGAAAACTCTCACCCCCTATATTGCTCCCATTGTTTTTTGTTTCTGACTCAAAAAAAGTTGGAGAAAAAGGTTGGTCAGGTTGGTCATTGAAACCTGAAAAGTTTACTGTGCTGTCATTTTGGGCGTGACCAACCTCTTGACTAACCTCTGTAAAAGGTTGGTCAGGTTGGTCATCAGGTTGGTCAGGGGCAACCCATTCATTGACTCGTGCGCCATCAATAACTTTTCGCTGAGAATCCTTCTCCCATCCGAGCTGCTTTAGGATGCCTGCCATACGCATCTGAGCGCCTCGGTCTTGGCGTGATACCTCAAGCTCGATAACATTTTTCAAAAGATGGTTAACCGTCGTCCGCGTGATCCCAAACCTTTGAATGTAATCAAGAACGGGCGTTTCCCAGGGGTCGGCAAGTCTAAAGGGTTTGTTGGCGTCAATTGCCCAAAGGCTTTCTTGATCGGTCAACCACCACTGCTCACCTGCTCGGTAGAGTTTTACCGCCGCCGCCCAAATGCGATCGCGCAATTCTTTGACCAATGCCAGATTGATTGATTTAACGCCAAGAATCCAAAACCGGCGATCGCCCGTTGGGTCGGAAAGGGGTTCGCTTTCATTTGTTGATGCCACCAGTACGCCACGTCGGGGGAAAGCTTTCGTTTGTCGTCCGTAAGGCACCCGGAAATTATCTACTTTGGTGGTCATGAACGACTTGACTTGGGAATTACCTTTCCTACCCAAGGTTCGCTCAAATTCTGCCCATTCAACGCACCAATGCTGATGAAGTTTTAGTAACTCATCCTTATCTCCACTTTCGGATAATGTATCGTCAAACCACTTCAGGTCTTGTCGATACAAAATGCCAAAAAATGTACTTTTGAAAATACCTTGAGCGCCCTGCAATATCAAGGCTGTATCAACTTTGCAGCCTGGACTAAAAGGACGCGCTACAGAAGCGATTAGATGGCGCTTGAGGTAAGCTCTAGCGAGTTGTTTATTTTGTTCGGTCGGGTTTTTCAGGACAAATAAACGGTCGGCTAAGGCATTAAGGTCTAAATCGTCATTTTCGTACTTTTCTGCAACCCTTTCTAGATACTCAGCAATTGGGCAGTAGCGCCGCTTATTAGATAATCCCAGCAGGATGTCTATTAGGTCACTTTGAGGTATGTCCCTGTCAAGGGCAGAACAAACTTCGTGGCGTATAAGGTCCAGGTCTAATTTCTCGTCGCCATACTCAATCTCCTGCTTTAGCGAGTTGAAGCGTAAGCGATCGCCATAAAGCCTTCTGATAGCCTTGGAAGCTTGCTTGTACTTGCTTTCAGGGAAAAGGATTTTCCCCCACTTCTCCTTGAGATCCTGCTGTGCAACTTGCTTCTCAGAGCTATTTGGGGCATTCTTTAAAAATTCCCAAATCTCCTCCAGTTCCTCCTCGGATGGCGGTACATTTTGCTCGGCTATCTCCATAGCACGACGCATTTTTTGGTCAAATAAGTCTGCCTTAGCTTGCTCCTTAAATCGCTGTTTGACTTCACGATTCTTGACCTTTTTATACTTGGCAGTTTGACTCCTTAGTTCCCTCTCCAGAGCTTTCTTGGAGTAAGGAGTTCTCTTGGCAAGGATGTTAAGCAGGCGATCGCCATCGTGCTTTTTCAGGTATTGTGCAGCCAACCTGAGGGCAACGGAAACTGAGCGAGAGAGATGCTTTGAAGGAATATTTTTGAATCGTTCCGCCCACTCAAGAAGTAACTCTTCCGGCGTCATCGCGCTGCCCAGAAGGTTTTTGTAATCTTCTGCTGTATGACCTGCTTTGAAATACTCGCACAATCCTGCTTTGGGCTGTCCTTCTATTTCCGGTAGTAGTTGCACCTTACCGTTGAGCCACTTGCCTGCATGAAATAGATTCGATAAGACACTAGGGTTAGTCCAGCCATCCGCATCAAACAAGATTGTGTAGCCAGCGCCCTGCTCTAGTGCCTTTCGATAATGACTGACCCCAGCGATCGCACCCGTAGGTATCCCTCCATGCACAGTTCCAGCGTAGGCATCCTTAGCACCCTCAGTAAGGATGCGGCAACCATCAGGAATCCACGCCTGAGAATTTGCCTTGTATGGGGTGAGGTACTTCGCCGTTGAACCGTTTAATCGTACAACTGGAATATCGAGCCGAATTTGCCCAAAGGTTTCGGTGAAGGGAAAATATAACCCCTGTTCACATTTCCATCCATCCGCAGTCCAATATTGTAGGTTTAGTTGGGCGGCATCGGACTTATCCAGCGATCGCAGCCCAAGTTTCTCCCAATCTGCAATCTGCTCCAGCGTGAAGCCTTCATCTAGTAAATGCTTCTGGTGTTCTGGCTTCAAGTGAGTAGTTGAGGTGTACACCATTAGCGATTGCCTCCCTGTTGATTCAGAGAGGACGCGACTACGAATGCCTTTCCAGAAACTACGGTAACTGTATCGGGATTGCGGGATAATGATGCAAAAGAAGTATCTTCTGCAAAAACTGAAGCGGATTGCCTAGTGTCGGACATATAATTAAGTCAAGATCGACCTGTTATACACAGGAAGCTTGCTCCATGAATCCACGCAACGGGTCAAAGTTTGGTAGCGGAGACCGATTGCAGTGGGTTTACAAGAAAAAGAAATGAAACGCCAGCAGTTTTAAGCTGCTGGCGTTTCGCTTTTGTGGCTAAGTGAACCCAGTTCGTCCAAATAGTTATCGAGAGCAGCGCGAGGAATTTCTGATTTAGAGATTTTTAAGCGATTCGCACCTTCCTGCAACCGAGCGAACTGAGCGACACCTAGTCTCTGCGTGAATCGAATTGGCCCTTTTTGTGCCATCTGAATTCTCCAGGGCGGACAAGGTAATTATAATGGATAAAAACATCATGGCGACCGCCCCACGATTCCCCACACCTTATTTCTGTCACTCCTTACAACCTATAGCCTTTATAGCGTTAGCGCAAAATATAACACCCATTATTCCAAAGAGTTAGGCATTTTTTTCAGGGTTATATTTAAATACAATTGACGAATCAGTCAATTAAATATGCAAGGATTACGCTTCAATTATTTAACACTTGCGTTTACTAAATTAAGTGCTTCTTTTTTAGGGTTCAGTCGAAATGCGATCGCCAGGAACAGGCAAAAGAAGCGATCTCATTTTCATAGGGACGCGGTCGGCGATGGAAAGCCCTAATTTAAATTTGAGCTAGGCCTCATCAGGCAAGCCTTCAAGAATCTGTGCGATTACTTCCGCGACTATCAAGCCAATGCTCGAATGATTCGCCCTCTGAATGCTGCTGCCAGCGCGGTTTTGGATGATAAGCCCTCTGTGTTTAAGTCTCTATTAGACAAAGCTAAAACTTGCACTCAAGAACCAGAAGTGGAGTTAACTACCGACTTAACCATCAAACCGACAGATGAACCAGAATTTAAACAAGAGGAGCTGTCTGAAGATCGCAAAGTAAAGAGACTAAAAGGCAGGCGTAGCAATCCAGACTATACCCTGATTTCAGCCTATGTACTATTAGAACTTTACCTAGATGTGCAAGCAGAACTACTAAAGGAGGGCAAATCAAAACGGCAGCCCAGTGCAGTTGATGTTAGTACCTTAGTTGAACAACTGTCACACGATTGGCTGAAAAACCGGAAAGGTGAATAAGCGAAATTTTGCATACGCAAAATTATTATCAAAGGAATAGGGTAGTGAGTAGCAGTAGCAACTGTCCAAGAACTGTTTGAATGTTAAATCAAACGTAAATCCCTTAACATTCAGTCTCCTTGGATGTTTGCTTGGATACCCACCACCGGACTGTCCCGCGGGGAACTCCCGTCAAACTTTCAATTTCCTGATAAGATTTTCCTTGGCTGTAAAGAGACAAGCAAGTTTGTTTGACTTCAACAGGATGCTCTTTCCAAAGCCGATCAACATCAGCTTTTGCTATCCATTTAGTGAACGTATTTTTAGGAACTCCAGTCTGGGCTTCAATTTCTTTATAATTTTTTCCCTCCTTAAATAAGTCTATACAAATTTGTTTGCTCTCTTCTGAATAAGTTCTGAAAACTCTACTAATCTTGGCTTTTCTCGCCCATTCTCCAATAGTTTGCCAAGGAACTCCAGTTATTTCTTCAATTTCTGCATAAGATTTGCCTTCTTTATAAAGCTGAAGACAAGTTTGTTTAACCTCTTGTGAATAACTTTTTCCACCTTTACCTAATTTAGAATTTCTAACCCACTTGCCAATAGTTTTAGCATCAATTTTAGTAATTTTCTCGATTTCTTTAGGCTTTTTTCCTTCTAAATAAAGGGATAAGCAAACTTCCTTTATGTCTGGGGAATAGCTATTACAAAGCTGATTCTCTTGAGATTTTTTGACCCATTTTAAAATAGTTTGACAGGGAACCCCAGTCACTTTCTCAACCTCTTTGGCATTCTTACCATCTTTGTAGAGAGATAGGCAATTTTGTTGCACCTCTTCGGAATAGATATGAGGCTCTCTACCCACATTAGCATCTACCACCCACCTCCTCGCTGTAACTTCGCTAACCCCTGTAACTTGCTCGATTTGGTCGTAGGATTTACCTTCTACATAAAGACGTATACAACTTTGTTTGACTTCTTCTGGATAGATGTTTGAACCCCGACTAACATTTTCTCGTCTAGTCCATTTTCTAATCGTATCACTAGGAATTTGCGTAATCTTTTCAATTTCCTTAATAATTTTACCTTCGATATAAAGGCTAATGCAAGTCTGTTTGACTTCTTCTGAGTAAACTTTGTGACCTCTATTTATCCCGGCTTTTCTGGCCCACTTTGCAACAGTTTGTACCTTAATACCAGTAATCTTTTTGATTTCTCCGCCTGACTTTCCTTCTTGATAAAGCCGAAGACAAGTTTGTTTCACCTCTTCTGGATAAATTTTCTGACCTCTATTAATATTGGCTTGAGTAGCCCAGCGTCTGACTGCCGACATAGGGGCTCCAGTTAGATTATGGATTTCCTTAGTCGTCTTGCCCGCCCTATATAACTCTAAACAAGCTTGCTTTAAGGTTTCTGGGTATGGTTCTGAGCGTTTTTGCAGACCTGCCTGTCTAGCTAATTTACTGATCAGGTCACGATTCATTCCTCCTGTCAGTTCCCGAATTTCTTGTAAAGTATAATTTTCAGCAAAAAGCTCGATAGCTTTTTGCTTTATCTCCTCTGGGTAGTGAGGTAAGGTAGCTATTACGGGTTCTATGGTAGGCATAGTCATCCCTACTAAAGGCTTAAGCTTTTCTTGAATGAGTAATCCTAAATCTTTACAGTTGGAGCAGTCTAAACATTCTAAGCGTTTACCAGGACTTGGACAATTGCATGGGGAATTCCAAGACGCTAAAGTAGATTTTTCCGCCGCTTGAAACCGCTTTGCTGCTTCAATAAATTTGTCGAAAATGTATTTAGACATTGTTAAAAAATTGACGAATAACAGCTAATAGTTTGAGTAACTATACATATAAAGAAACCGAAATTGCTTCCCCATTAAAAATACAAACTTTTTCAACAAGTTTGTCATAAAGAACTTCCCTCTCTTGATAAGTCAAGCTATACCAGAAATTTATATTTCTCGCCATTGGGTGGCGAATAATCTGTTGGGCTGTCCCTTCTACTGGGACAGATTGTTCTAATCGCTTAGTTTCCTTTTCAATTTGCCTAATTAAATCTTCCTTAGCATTCTTCAACAAAAAATTATTATCAATTCCTGGTAGAGACTCCAAACCAGCTAATTGCTTTTTCATCTGTAATAATTTAGCTGAATCAATAGAGCAACTAGCCCCAGTTGCAGGTTCTTCAGCAATAGAAACTACTCGTTTAAACAAAGTTTCAATAATAGCATGCTCTATTTTTTCTATTCTTGTAGATCTTTTGTTTTTACAACCAAAGCTCGCGTGTCTACAACCATAGTAGCTATATTCTTTGTGTCGCTTTAATACTCCCTTCCCCCCACACTGATAACAAAATACTAAGCCAGTTAAATAAAAAGATATTTTTGAATTGCCAACTCTTTTAGTATTAAATTTTAGAATATTTTTAACTTCTTCAGCTTCTAATTCATTGATTAATTTATTTTCCGGATGAGTATTAGGATGAAATTCCCACTCATCATCATCCTTTAAATACCCTTTAGTTTGATATTTTAAGTAAGCAGTATGACCTTGATGGACTGGATTAACTAACCATTCTCTAAAGTGTGTAGGCGATTTAGGTAAACTTAATTGCTCGTCAAGTCCTGAGTGAGTTCCTTTTTTAACCTGTATTCCATATTTTTCGTAAATGTGTCCCAATACTTTTATAGGTTTTCTGATCTGCAAAAATAATTCAAATATTTCTCTAGCAATCTGTGCCTTACTGCGGTAAAGCAGCTTAGGTGAATTGTCGGACTCAGCGTAGAGATCCAGATAGTTTTTTGGTCTGTCTTCTAAAAGACAGACACAAGGTTTGGTATTGAGTTCATATTTTTCATTGACAACTACATAACCAAAAGGACCCCTTCCTGGTGCTGCTAATCTGCTTCGGCGGTACTTATAGCCATGCTTAACTCTATCTATAAGCATTCTTCTCTCATGCACAGCAAAGAGAGCTTGCATATCAGCACTTAGTTCTCCGGCTGCTGTAGTTAAATCTACAATTCCTTGGTCAAGTAGTTGTAATACTATTCCAAAATTCTGAAAAACTTTTTTAAGTGCTAAATATAGTTCTTCATTTCTCATCAATCTGTCCCAGCGGGTAGCAATCAGTTTCTTGACTTTTCCTTGACGAACCAAATCCATTAATTCTGTAAATTGAAGTCTTTCCGCTTTATCCCAAGAGACTACGTCGCAGAAAATTTTTGTGGCCCCAGCTTGCTTAAGCCTTTCAATTTGCTGCTCTAGAGCATAGGTATTGTCTGCCTGTTCGCTCGTCGATACTCGTGCATAGCCATAGATTTCTGTCATACTGCCCTGCCTTTCGCCTACTCTGATAAAACTTTAGCACGATATTTGTGCAACTGTCATCGGAATAACAGTTGCACAAATAGGGGAAGAGAAAAAAACCTGAAAAGGTTTTCAGGTAAAGGTTTCAAGCGAATGGCAAATTCTCAGCAGGCACTACTCTTGCTTGAAGGGTAAGCCAGTAGATAAGCCAGCTAGTATTGATGAACAACTAAAGCAGTAGAGTCCGAACCACCCCAATCTACGGGACAACCGACACAGAAAATGAAGTGGCTGACTTTTGATATTCCTGAAATTCAACACCGCTCAGTCCAAATGAAAGTTGTCTCTGAAAGTGTTGCAATGGTAGATATGCTAGGGGTCTGAGTAGTAACGGAACAGAAAGTCACGCTAAGAGGTGTACCAGTTGAACCTACTGAGAATTAGAAGCCTGAAACCCTTGATATTCCGTTCAAGATTTTTGTACCAAATAGCCTACAGTCTAATTGACGTGAGTTCGGGTTAAGCAGGCAAGGCAGCATCGTTGATCAGGGAGGGCTTCTTGGGCTGGTGGCAGTAGGCAATTAAGCCGGCTATCAAATTGACGGCAAAGTTGACAGGA
>NZ_JAMPKE010000064.1:0-13566 GCF_039961955.1 Trichocoleus sp. DQ-A1 | reverse complement strand
TCCTGTCAACTTTGCCGTCAATTTGATAGCCGGCTTAATTGCCTACTGCCACCAGCCCAAGAAGCCCTCCCTGATCAACGATGCTGCCTTGCCTGCTTAACCCGAACTCACGTTATTTTAAATTACAGATTTGCTGCAAGTTATATCCCTAGAAAGAAGCTGCGGCAAACGGTATGCAGTTATTTTAGTTATTCAGGACAGCCAATCTGAGACATAAAAAATTTCCTGGGAGTCTTCTATATCTCCTGGGTATTTTTATGCACAAAACAACCATTAATACCTGGACATAAAATCAATGGAAGCTCAAGAAAACGTACCAGCGAATAAACCTAGCGGGCAGTTGGTGATCATCGGGGGTGCAGAAGACAAGGAGGGAGACTGCACAATCCTTCGGGAGTTTGTTCGCCGCGCCGGGGGTACTAAAGCTCGAATTGTCGTCATGACCGTGGCGACAGAGTTGCCCAGAGAAGTGGGAGAGAACTATATCAGAGTGTTTGAGCGGCTGGGAGCCGAAGACGTTCGCATCGTTGACACCGTTGAGCGGGAAGATGCAACTTCAGCCACTTACTTAGAGGCCATTGAGAAAGCCACTGGTGTATTTTTTACCGGCGGAGATCAGGCTCGCATCACCAGCATCCTGAAGGGTACCCAGATCGATGAGGCGATTCACAGACGGTACGCTGAAGGAATCGTGGTGGGAGGCACCAGTGCGGGAGCTGCCATGATGCCAGATGTCATGATCGTTGAAGGCGACTCTGAGACAAATCCACGGGTTGAAGTGGTAGAGATGGGTCCCGGTATGGGCTTCTTGCCAGGAGTGGTCATCGATCAGCATTTCTTACAGCGTGGGCGTCTGGGACGGTTAATTTCTGCCTTGGCACAGCAGCCTGCTGTCTTAGGATTTGGGATTGACGAGAATACAGCGATCGCAGTCAGCGATAACAAGTTTGAAGTAATCGGGGAAGGAGCTGTCACGATTGTCGATGAGTCAGAGCTTACCCATAGCAACATCGGCGACATTTTGAAGGATGAGCCTTTGGCAGTTTGTGGAGCCAAGCTTCATATCCTTCCACACGGATACAAATTTGATCTGAAAACTCGCAAGCCAATTCTTGATTAATTGAAAGTAGGGTGGGCACTTTCCATCCTACTTTTTAAATGCTACCTGTGCCTTTAGAATCTAACTGCCGAGGGATGTCTTTTTTACCCTTAAGCTTCTTATACTGGGAGTAGTATAAGAAATTACATATCCTTGTAAAGGAGCTAAAAATGAGCGTAGAAGATAGAGCCAGAGCGGTTGCTAAAAACATAGAAGGCAAGGTGCAAGAGGGTCTTGGTCATGTAACCGGCGACCAAAAAGACCAAGCAGAAGGTCAGATGAAGCAGGATGAAGCTGCTGCTATGCATCTAAAAGAAGACCTCAAAGATAAAGCAAAAGAAATTGTAGATCGAGCTTAGGTTTTGTATCAAATTTTCAAGGGGGAAACTCCACAAATCTGAAAACCCATTTTCTTAAAGAAAATGGGTTTTTAAAGTGTTTTATTAAAGAAATTTAAGCGATTTGGGTAATGGCGATCGCAAATGGTAGAAAGGCAACGAACCATTCACCATTAAATCTAATAAAAAAGAATTGACTTGACTCTGCCCTTTGATAGCTGAAAAGGTTATGCAATCGAATTAGGCTCAAGTAAGCGAGTCGCCAAGTTAATAAAAAGGGTGTTTAAAAACGGGAGATACTCAATGAGCAGAGAGATAATGACCGATGCAGTCCGTGTCAATGCGAGAAAAACGGATGCATTCGATATCTTTAACTTCAAGCATTACATGGGGCCAAACCCGTATTTGCAGACGGGGTCGCTAATATTCGATTTCGCTCTGACTGAGTACGCGCAACCTCCGGCAATTAGCGATTATGTATCGATTATTGGCGATCGCTACCCCCATCTGCGCGATGAAACCTACGAATCTTATGCCCAACTGTTCGCTCGAACCGTGTCAGAAGTGGGAAAACTGGACATGGGGCTGCACCTCAAGCACTGGAGTATCAAGCAACTTCCCGCTTGCACGAAGATTGCCGTAGAATCGCTTCATGCACGCACCAGTCGGGCAGTCGTTTACAGCGTTTGGGATTGGTTTGAAGCGATCGCTCAAGGCAAAGATTTTCGGATTGACGATCAGTTCAAGGCAATGCAGGATCAGTTCCGCTACTCCGTCTACGGCGGGCCGACAGTCTATGCGTTGTGGCGTACAGCTTATGAAAAAGGAATTCCCGTTTTTTATCTATGGGACGAAGGACTGGTTCAATATGGCTATGGAAGAAAGCAGATTCGCGGGATAGCAACGACTTTTGACTGCGATAGCCATCTGGATTCGGACTTTACCACTCGCAAAGATGACTGCAAAGCTTTCTTAGGTACCTTGGGATTCCCCGTTCCCAAAGGTGACATCGTCGCTTCACTGGAAGACGCTCGCGCAGCCGCTAGAGAGATTGGCTATCCCGTCGCTGTGAAGCCGGTAGTGGGCCACAAAGGAATTGGGGTAACGGCTGATGTGCAAGATTCAGAAGAACTGAAATATGCCTTTAGCAGGGCAGTCAATGCGATTCCTAAAGAGCAGCCAGTCCGGATCATCGTCGAAAAAAGCTACAAAGGGTCAGATTTTCGGATGCTTTGCGTCAATGGTAGATTCGTCGCCGCGACGGAACGCCGCGCCGCATCAGTCGTGGGTGATGGACACTCGACGATTGCGGAATTGATCGAGCAGGAAAATCGGAAGCCAGACAGGATAGATACACCAACGTCGCCAATGGGCAAGATCCAGTGCGATGAAGCGATGGAAATGTACTTAGAAGAACAGGGATTAGGTCTGGATAGCGTGATTGAAAGCGATCGCACCGTCTATCTTCGCAAAGTTGCCAACCTATCGGCTGGCGGCTTGAGCATCGATAAGACTAGCACTGTTCATCCGGACAACATTATCCTGGCGCAAGATATCGCCCAGCATTTCCGCCTGACTTGCCTCGGTATTGATGTCATCGCCCAAGATTTATCCAAATCTTGGAAGGATGGTGAGTTTGGCATCATCGAAATCAACGCCGCCCCCGGCATCTATATGCATCTTAGACCCGCCGTTGGTGACAGCGTCGATGTGCCTTCCCATATTCTGGAAACCTTCTTTGACTCCGCCGAAAAAGCCAGAATACCTTTCATCACCTTCAACCGGATCTCAGTTCAAGAACTTCAAGAAGTCATTGACGATATCCTGATGCAACACCCCGACTGGACAATTGGCGCAGTTTGTCGGGATGGAGTTTTCGTCAATCGTTCCCAGAAAAACTTGAACAAAGATTACAACAGTAACGTTCAAAACCTGCTCCGGAATCCCCAGCTCGATCTGCTGATTGTCGAGTACACAGAAGACGTACTAGAGGCAGATGGGATGTTCTACTACGGGAGCAATCTTGTAATCTTGGATAATCCTACGGAAACCGAGATGATGCTGGCGAGAGACATTCTCCACGACTCTACTGTCGTGATTAAGGAAGGAGACACTATCTCCATCCGCTCTCATGGCTTGCTTGAACAGTACCAGCTTGGCTCAGCCGAACCTTTTTCGCGGGTTTATCTCAAAGAAATTCCGAAAATCTCGCCTGAGTTTGAAGTCAGACACTAAATCCTTGGTACAAGTCTCTGGAAGACACAAGCGAGCACATTTGTAGCCAAACCTCTCTCCGTATCGGAGAGGGGTTTGAAGATAGTTCCCCTCGCCTGTCGCTTTCTAAGGGGCGATTCTGGCTAGGTCTAAGACTGCTTCGAGCAAAATAAGTCCCTTGAGTTCGCATCTTGCACCGGACGGTTGAAAGCGCACCAGCAAGCACGCAAGCGAAACTTGCCAGGAGCAGGTTACAAAACCTTTAATGTTCGCTTAGTTCGCGCTTTTCTGACCAGGAATGTTTGTCTAGATGCCAAAGTTGCTAATCTAGTACCGTTGCTCAAAAAAACGGCTGAATCATCAAATGGAAAATATTGATTGGATGAATGTTACGGCAGGCGGGATGGCGATCGCAATTTTTATCGGCGGGTTGACCATGATGTTCACGGATCTTTGGACTCGCAAGAAAAAATAATGGATATCGTCTCCGGGTGAATACTCCGATTATTTATTCGCCCCTCTATTCATCGCACATCCATCGCAGATCGCTTTAAGCTTCATCGTGCCTCTATTTCTAAGTTAAAGAAATTTTCTTGCGGAACGTTGGCTTCTGTCAGGTCGGCACCCTTGAGCATCGCCCGACTCAAATCCACATCCGTCAAGTCTGCCCCACTTAGGTTGGCTCCCCTTAAATCCGTTCGCGTCAAGTCTACCCCCCTCAAGTCGGCTTCACTTAAGTTCACCTGCTTCAAGCTAGCTCCCGTCAAGTCTACTCCTCTCAAGTCGGCTCTACTTAGATTGGCTCCCTTCAAGTCGGCTCGCGTTAAGTCTACTCCTCTTAGATCCGCCTCGCTGAAGTTCACCTGCTTCAAAATGGCTCCCGTAAAGTCCGCCCCTCGTAAGTCGGCTCCGCTCAAGTTGGCATCATCCAGGTCAGCTTTCCTCAAGTTAGCTTTGCTTAAGTCTACCCCTCTCAAGTTTGCTCCGCGTAACTTTGCCCCTCGCAGATTGGTCGCCCTTAAGTCGGCTCCGCTCAGATTGACTCCGCTCAAATTAACCCCAGGCAGGCATACACCCGCAGCAATCAAGTAAGCTCCAGCTTCACTGGGGTCAAACTCGTAGGGAAATTGAGTCTCTTGCGTGTAGACAGCTTTTTCTAGAATGGTTCCCCTCAGCTTGGCTTTACTCAAATCGGTTCCAACCAGATTGGCACCCGCCAAGTTAACGTTCTCCAAATTTGCGCCGACCAGATTTGCCCTCATCAAATTTGCTGCTTTCAGGTCGGCTGACTTTAAATAAACTCCACTGAGATCGACTTCACTCAGGTTGACGCCGATGAGTAAAGTGCCAGAGGCAATCAAATAAGCCCCCGCTTCCTGAAGGTCAAAGTCTGGAGGGAATCGAGTCTCTTGATTGTAGACAGCCTTTTGTAGGATAGCCCCCTTTAGCTCGGCTGCGCTCAAGTCCACTCCTACCAGGTTCGCTCCAGCCAAGTTAGCGTTTTCCAGATTAGTCCCAACCAGATTCGCCTTTTTCAAGTTGGCTCCGCTCAAGTTGGCTGCTGTTAAATCTGCTCCAATCAGGGTGGTTCCACTCAGGTCTGCTTTCGTCAAGTCTGCCTCGCTCAGATTTGCTAAATTGAGACAGGCTCCACTTAGATTTGACCCATTCAGGTTTGCCTCTGTTAGGTCTGCTTCTATGAGATCTGCATAACTGAGGTTCGCCTCGCTGAGGTTTACTCTTCTTAGGTCTGCTCCCCTCAGCTCCTTCCCTTTAAGAAAAGCTCCCCTGAGTTCAGTTTCTTTCAAGTCTACAATCACGGCGTATGCCCCCTGGGTTTGTGCCCCCTTAGGTATTGGCTATTCAAGTCAGCTCGAATAGGTTTTTCCCCGCTCGGATTTTCTGGAAATGTTTTTAATTGTTTTTTCAGCACTTTAAAAATAACCGCTTTCAACTCTTAAGTTATTATTCCCAGTGCTGAGCAGCTGATTACTAATCATACGCGAAGTACAACTTTTCACTCGCCTGCCGATCGAAGATAGATGAGCAGCCACCGAGCGATCGCGGCATACGCTAGCAAAGAAATCGCATGGTAAAGTTTACGAGCGATCGCAACACTCAGTTTTCTGCTTGTCAAATTCCTCCTGTTTCCAATTCACCTAGCGCTCAATCGTGACTCCACCCCTTCGAGAATTTCAGGTGGTTAGTCTTGGCTGGCTGACCAATCTTTGCGTCTGGGTTGGGTTGAAGTGGATGCACCCCCAACAGCAGCCAGTGTTTCGCTCTATTGACTCTCCAAGGCTGCACCTACGCTCCCGCACGGGCACCTACGGCTTTTGAAGGGGTTCAAGAATTTTGGAGAGTCTTGCAGGTCGTCTGCTTGACCCTAAACTAGCAGTTGTTTCCCGAAAACAGGCTTCATCGCTATATGATCCGAGTTTAGAGTTCAAATCCCAGACTGTTCTAAGGAGTCTGGGGTTTCATCTTTAAAAATTAGTTGAAAGTGCTATACCTGGGTTGTTGAAGGCGTCACGATTTCCTCAGAAGTATTCACTGCTAACGGTAAAATGACAGTGAAGGTGGAGCCAATGCCTACTTGTGAAACTAGCTCTATTCTTCCTTGTAATAATTTTACCAACCGCGAGACAATCGCTAATCCTAAACCTGTACTTTCCGGAAGGAAAGACTTTTCTTGGGGAATAGAGCGAAAGTAGGGTTCAAATATACGAGCTTGGTCTTCTGGAGGAACGCCGATTCCCGTATCGCTGATAGCGATTGCCCACTCTTTATCTGATAGCGTTTGGCACCTTAATTTAATCGTTCCAGAGTCGGTGTAACGAATCGCGTTACTAAAGAGATTAGTAATAATTTGCTGTAGTCTCAGGGGATCTGTCAGCACCCGATCGGGGGCGCATGTTGGGTGTAGTCCTTCTCGAAGAGCAGCACAGCTATCGGCGCTAGCCGAATCGTAATCAACGATTATCTGTAGCTGTTTGGAATCCGCCAAAGGTTCTACCATTTCCAGAATATTTTGAATTAAAGAGCGTACATCTGTTACAGATGGCTGCAATTTCATTTTCCCCGCTTCATAGCGAGAGATTTCCAACGCATCGTTGATTAATCGAAGTAGCTGTCGTCCATTTCGTAGCACTTTCTCAATGTGTTCTAGATTCGGAAGGTTATTGCTCTCCTCCTGCTTCCGTTGTTGTTGGCGCAAAAATAAATCTGAGTAGCCAATAATGGAAGTAAGGGGAGTTTTCAATTCGTGGGCTAGATGAGAAAGGTTATCTTTATTCGCCCGAAGCAAACGAGTTAATTCTTGATTGGTCAATTTTAACTGACTTTGCAGCTGTTGGAGTTCGTGCAATCGCTCATCCATGTAGCTTTTAAAACATTGAGCGATCGCTTCATCCACTACTGTATCAATCAGACGAATGACTCGGATTATCTCAATCGGTGATGAGTCTAGCAACTCTCCCTCTAAGGTGGAAACGATTGTCTCCCGTAAAATTCGGTATTCGCGGACAATTTCTACTGGATCGTAACCTTGTTCAGCCCGAAGTATACCATGTTCTAAACTTGCATCTACTAACGACTGAACATCACTGTCTTGAAACTTAGAAAGTACAGTCGCTAATGCCTTGAGGACACGGGGGAGGCTGTCGCGCAAACCCTTGTAAGATAATTCTGCTGCGGTCTCAATTCGACTATCAGCACGGACAGCTTCAATCCATTTCTCTACAATCGTGGCAGATTTATCGATCAGTAATTGACTAAAATCCATCATTTTTTGGCGCTATTGACTCGTTTACAAATGCTCTCCATAGACTAAGATTAGCTTGGGGAGTAGCTAATTTGTTTTTCCTTCTTGCTTTCGCGCCCAAATACTTCGCCTATAAGCTCTTAAAATGTTTTTAATCAAAAGCCACCCTAAGGGTTAAAAACTTCATTTTCAGGTGCTCATTTCTTCATGTACGCGGAGATTAGCGCAGGAAATTACTTCTATTAAAGCTAAGTTTTCAGTAAAAATTTTTGTTGGGTTAGTATGTATTTCTAGTTGGGAGTCTGGTAAGGATTTAAACAATAAACGTTGCCCAGGGAAAACAATCCGTTCAAAGTTTAAGTCTTGAGTATTATCAACTCTAACAATTTGAATCTTATTTGTGCAATTTGTATAAAAACAAAGTATTTGTTCGGAAGGTTCAGAAACCAAAGAGGAGAATACTGACATCATATTGGGTGCCTTGAACGAACGATAAAATTGGCTGATTAACAAGATAGATAATATAAACTTCGACTGCTTCAAGCGGCTTCTACCTAAAGATGGGGTTGAAGGAAGGCAAGATGTAGTGGAGAATACAAACATCACTAGAATGCCTCAAAAAGTTCGTAAACTATTGTGAATTTGATGGAGAAGCGATCTCTAGAAAGCTATGTCTTCGGAAAGGTGGACTGTCTTAAAAAGGCGTGCTAAGCTTATCGGTTAATCCGAGTAAGTCAGCCTAATTCAGCGTCTTAGCAAGCGATCGCTCTGTATAAGCGCTGGAACGGAGGAACCAATTAATGGGGCGTATCTCTGCCAGGAGTAAGGCAAAAGGTGTAAGGCGGAATAAAAAACTGTTTATTTATCCTTCATCCCTTATCCATTAGAGAAGAGCATCTCTCAGCTCTAGCCCGTCAGCTAACTTCGTAGGCATTGAGAGGAGACTGAAGAGTCAGCATTTTTTGAAATGTTCTGAACTCATCAGTGTCCCCGGCTGGTACTGCTCTACTTTTTTGTACCTGAAGAGTGACTCTGAGGAGCTTCATAATGATATTGCAGCTGAATTTGTCTGCGATTGCAGTTGCTGGACAGGTAGCCTGGAAACGGGCAAAACCCGTTCTGATTCGGGATGTCGTCGTCCTCCCCGCCCTTGGTTTTTTAGGAATTCTCGTTCTGTGGTGGATTGTTGCGCTTTTCAAGCATGAATTAATACCCACCCCACCAGAGGCGTTCGTCAAGAATTTAGACTACATTCTGAACCCCTTTTACCGACGGGGTCCTGGCGATCTAGGGATTGGTTGGTTACTACTGGCAAGCCTTCGACGAGTATTGCTGGGATTTTTGTTAGGTGCAGTTGTTGCCATTCCCATTGGATTTTTGATTGGGATGTCCAAGCAAGCAATGATGGCACTCAATCCCATAATTCAGATTTTCAAGCCAGTATCGCCCCTAGCTTGGTTGCCCATTGCTTTAGCAATTTTTAACCTAGCAGATCCGTCAGCAATTTTTGTTATCTTCATTACCTCTTTGTGGCCCACCATTATTAACACTGCTCTCGGTGTTTCTAGCGTTTCCAAAGATTACCTCGATGTGGCAAGGGTGCTAGAAATGCCCCGTTGGCGACGAATTACCAAGATTATTTGGCCTGCGAGTTTGCCTTATGTCTTCACTGGTTTACGGATTAGTTTGGGAATTGCATGGCTGGTCATTGTCGCTGTAGAAATGCTCACAGGCGGCATCGGGATTGGGTTTTTTGTGTGGGATGAATGGAGTCGCTTAAACCTAAGCTCAGTATTTTTGGCAGTGGTAGTGATTGGGCTGACAGGACTACTGCTGGACTACGCCCTAGGCAAAGTTGAAGCTTTGGTTACTCACCGTCGCCCTAGGGCAACCTCTGTCTAATAATTTTCTGTAAACCTCTGTTAAGTAGGGATGATTCTGCTCTAACAGAAATCGCTAGTGTGAGCGAGACTCACGGCCGTCGTGGTAACGCTGACCGCTCAAACGAGTGGGTTGCGAGACGTAGTACCTACGGCGTCAATTTTTTCAGAGAACTCATGAGCAGTAATCGCTCAAACCTAGTGGCTTGAGCTGAGTGGAAATAAATCGCAAGGACGAATTATGAGTGACACCACAAACTGGACGCGACGAAAATTTCTGGAGGGTATGGGTGCCACAGCAGCAGGAATGGCACTATCATCTTGTGCGATTAGCGGCGATCGCTCAGCGAAAGGACTCACTGAAGAATCCGCATCCATCAAACAAGTCGTAGAGCCAGGATCGTTAGAAAAACCCGATCTGATTGTTGGCTACGTGCCGGTGAATGATTGTGCGCCGTTTGCGATCGCTTGGAAAAAAGGATTTTTCCGCAAGTATGGTCTCAACGTCCAACTTAATCGGGAAGCTAGCTGGGCAACCTCTCGTGACGGCGTAATTTTTGGTCGCACTGATGCCGCCCCCGTAGTCTCTGGTGCCGTCACCAACGCCAGAATCGGTGCTGAAGGCGCACGCCATGCCCCTCTCTGCGCCGCCATGACCATTCACCGACACGGTAACGCCATGACGATGAATCGGAAAATGTGGGAAGCAGGTTTGCGTCCCTGGCGGGAGTATAACGGCGATTTAGAAGCCTTTGGGAAGGATTTCCGCAGCTACTTTGAGAAGCAGCCGCGAGAACAACGAGTTTGGGCAGTTGTCCTCAGTTCTGCCATTTACGAATACTTCGTCCGCTACCTATCCGCCGCCGCCGGAGTCGATCCCCTGAAAGAGTTTCGCGTCATCATCGTTCCCCCACCGCAAATGGTGACGAACGTGCGGATAGGGGCGATGCAAGCCTACATGGTGGCAGAACCTTGGAATACCCGCGCAATTACCGGAAATGAAGGCGTTGGTTTTACCTTCGCTCAAGGCAAAGAAATTTGGTTGGGACACCCAGATCGGCTACTGGGTGTGATGGAATCTTTCATCCAAAAAAATCCCAAAACTTATCGTTCCCTCGTCAAAGCGATGATTGAAGCTTGCCAGTATTGCAGCAAGCCTGAAAACCGCGAAGAAGTAGCAACACTTATTTCCGAGCGTTCCTTTACAGGTGCTAAACCCAAATTTACTCGTCCCGCAATTATTGGCGACTACAATTATGGCGGTTTTGATGGTAAAGCTCGGATTGCGAAAGCCGAGGACAGTACAATCTTCTTCGATATCCCTGACAACATTCCCAAACGTCCAGGAGAACATTCGACATTTCTCTGGCAATCTGAAAGTCTCTGGTTAATGACTCAAGCAGCTCGTTGGGGACAAATCAAAGAATTTCCAAAGAATGCAGAAGCACTTGCCAAACAAGGCTGGAGAACCGATCTCTATCGAGAAATTGCCGCAGAAATGGGCATTGAGTGTCCCCAAGAAGATTACAAAGTTGAAGTACCGGAAGTATTTATTGATAAGAAAGGTTTTGACCCCAGCGATCCTGTTGGATATGTCAATGGTTTTGAGATTCGGGCGAACCGTCCCACTCGTTTCTTTCTGTCTTAATTAGCTGCACTGGCTACAGTTCAAGCGGCTCGGCTAAGTTTTACTTTTTGGCAAAAGCCAGCCTAATACCTTCAAAATTCTCAAGAGTTCGTCCCAAGAAGGAGCATGATATGACTAAATCCACCTCATTCTCAACGGATGCTAATAATCAAAGTGTCAACCGCACTGGATTTCTGGAAATAGAAAATCTTCGCAAGTCCTATCCCACAGCAGATGGAGGTGAATTTGTTGTCCTGGATGGCATTAATCTTAGTGTCAGTGAAAATGAATTTATTTGCGTGATTGGTCACTCTGGCTGCGGTAAATCAACGCTTCTCAAAATGGTTGCCGGGTTAGAAAAACCAACTTCCGGCTCAGTGCAATTAGAGGGTAAAGAAATTCGTAAACCTGGTGCCGAGCGCATGATGGTGTTCCAGCACTATTCACTGCTGCCGTGGTTGACGGTGAAAGAAAATATCCGTCTGGCAGTCGATGAAGTGCTAAAAAATGCCTCCCGTGCTGAAAAAATTAGCATTGTGAACGAACACTTGGCAATGGTGAATTTAACAGCAGCCGCTGACAAATATCCTGATGAAATTTCTGGCGGGATGAAGCAACGGGTGGGGATTGCTCGTGCCTTGGCAATTCGCCCCAAAATGTTGTTAATGGATGAACCTTTTGGGGCACTCGATGCCTTGACGAGGGGCAAATTACAGCAGCAGGTACTGCATATTTGGGAACATCAGCGGCAGGCAGTGATGATGATTACCCATGATGTAGATGAAGCGCTGTATATGTCTGACCGAATTATACTGATGACCAATGGCCCCCACGCAAAAATAGGGGAAATTTTGGACGTGCCTTTTAAGCATCCACGCGATCGCCAAGCCCTCCGCAACTCCCGCGAGTATTTTGAATTGCGTAACCACGCTTTGAACTTCCTCGATGAATATTTCAATCAAGACGAGTAGACGAGCCATTGGTCAACTGTTTATCAAAGAAAAAACAACTGAACTGGAAACACGCTCTATTGCGTTTCTAACCCATTAAAACCCTTACTTAAGTTCTTGCAAAGCTAGCCTAATTACTTCAGGAGGTTTGAGTTTGTGAATATTAAGTCAATGTTAGCCCGTCTTGAAAGCGCAATGGGTCGTCAGGATGTAGTTGAACAAATGGTATTACTACCAGAGCCAGTTTCCCCCACTTCCAAACGGGCTAATTCTGCTAAATCAATCAATTTAGTCGTGGGCTATAATCGCTCTCCTAGCAGTCAAACCGCTCTGGATCTTGCCCTATGGATTGCCCATCAAACCCGGTTAGTTACAAAGGCGCAAGTCACGGTTCAAGTCGTTTACGTTGTCGATGAAGATCAAAGCAGCCATTGTCCACATATTTCTAACGGGGGCGATGCTAGACGCCCTTTAAGCCAACAGCTTCCCCTAGAGTCTCTAGAAGCATCGGCAAGAAAGTGTGCCACACCTGTTTTAACTCAACCTACCCCTGTGGAATTAGAAGCACGCACACGAATGACGGAGATAGATCCTTCCTATTTGAGGGAAATTTTCTATCAAACGAATCCTTTTGAGCAAGCAGATCGTATCCTATCGCAAGCCCGTTGTCTGGCTGAAGAATGGCGAGGTTCTTTCAAAGCTCATCTACGGTTTGGTTGCATTTCTACAGAACTCAGAAAAGTTGTTGAATCAGAAGCTGCGACTTTATTGTTGCTGGGCTGTACCTCTGCCAATCATCCAATTGTTCAGAAACTAGGTTCTAATTTTCCTTGCGCGGTGTTGGGTATTCCCAGCATCTTGAATTCACCGGATATTTCAAGTTGTTCCTCAGATTTCCAATCAGTTTAATCGTTGAGCGGAAATTTTTACATAGGAAATTAGAGGAAAACCATCGGGATTTAAATAATTTTGATTTGTTTCTACCTTTTCCCGATACCTGAAAAAGCACAATTAGAGATCGCCTAAAAGGTTTCTATTGCACTTCTATCTAATTTGTGAAGAGAGTCTCTTCTAAAAAACTCCGTTAGCGATCGCATAGCACTGCGGATGCGTTATTCTCCGCTTTAGATGCAAAGGAAGCGAAGAACACAAGCGATGATTTTACAACCTACAACAAAAATTAAAAGGCAAATGCATCAAGAAAATTGCTCCTTTCTTTAGCATTTTGCCTTTTTATTGTCTCAAGCCGACCATCGCTCAAGCCGACTATCGGCTCCTGAAAAAGAAATTCTGAAAATTAGTACTGAATCAGATGGAGTACATCACAAACCACACTATCGCTCTTTTGTCACTCTAGGCAGAGGAAAAGTGGAAATCGGTTGGCTCAAGAGCTGTGGGAACAACTCCCCTGAACCAATTCATAAAAGCAATTAAACCCTAAAAACCCGCATCTAGCTCAAGGATAGGAAATACTTTTAGCCAAATCTTCATAAGATTAAAAGCCACAAAAGGTCGGAGAATTAAACGTAGATAGCGCTAGCTCCTCCCGAAGGGAGGCTCGCCCTTGCATCAGACGGGAAAGATACAGCAGATTGCAAGTTCATGAAGTACAGTAGCAGCAGTTTGTGAACCAGTTGCGTAGGTGTTTTGGATTGACTAAATCAAGTGCAGTAGCAAGCAAAGTATCAACCATTT
>NZ_JAMPKE010000063.1:0-13619 GCF_039961955.1 Trichocoleus sp. DQ-A1 | reverse complement strand
GGATGCGACCATTTTTGACGGTTTGAGTAGATGCACAAATGGGACAGACGGGCATAAGAGGAAAATATCACAAAGAAACTCTTCTTCTCCATCATTACATCTTGGGCACTACCCAGCGAAGTACACTTTCTTTTGTTCAAAGTTTAATAAATATCAGACTCCATCAATTTTCGTGAAGTATAGGCATCCGAGCGCATAAGCTATACATCAAAGGGATAGAAGGTATATCAGAGGGAGAAACCATGCGCCGTCCGGGTAATTCTTCCATTGTGTCAAATAACTTGCAACCATTAGCATAAGAATATTCTTTGAATACTTCTAGATTTAGCTTAGCTTCTAATACTGCTGTAATAATTTCTCCAGTACCCCATTGAAATTCATGAGACGGATAGGGATTACGAAAGTTTTCGATTCCCTTTTCATAAACCCAAGGTGTTAGCCCACCAGCCGATTGTGCTACATAATCGCTGATGCCATCTGACCAAGTTAAGGGTTGACCGTCAGCAAAATAGGGATATTTTAGCGTCCATTGTTCATCAAACATCATGGCAAATGGATGAAATTCAACTACAACTAATCGCCCATTAGGTTTTAGTATGGATGCGATACCTTTTGCCCATAAAGTAATATTAGATAGCCAACAAATTGCGCCGTAAGAGCAAAATGCTATATCAAAACGTTCGTTTGTGTTTGCTGTTTCTGCTAACCAATCGTAAATATCAGAACGATGGAATGTTGCATAAATTCCAGATGTTTGTGATAGCTTTTGAGCAAAGTCAATTGCTTCATCACTGATATCTACACCAGTTATTTTAGCACCCAATTGTGCCAAACTTAAGGTGTCCTGACCTGCGTTGCATTGGAGATGAACTAAGGATAAGCCAGCGATGTCACCTAGCAGTTCCTTTTCTTCTGGAAATAGGGTACTTCCACCTGCTTTGAAAAACTTGGCTTGGTCACTTTTATGACTGTTGTGTGCTTTGGTCGCTTCGTTCCAAGATAAGCGGTTCTCTTGGTGTAGTTGTTTTCTATTAGGTACGTCTGCCATGATGTTTGCTTAGATGCTTCTCGGTTGCTGTTGGGGTTGGTCAATATTAAAGATTTTCAGTCATATAAACTTAGCTTCGTTACATAAGCAATCGTAGACTTGTCAATCAGGACAGCCAAAAAAGCCTTAATTTATAGGCTTTCGAGCCTTAACGACCAAAATTTTTCCGTTGCTATAACTAAGCCAATAGTGGGGCAGGTCGGGAAAGTCATCTATGACGACTTGTGCTAAATGATGGCTGATGCAAATAGGCACGCTGTACCTAACGACTGATGGTTCTCTAGGTGGCGGACTTTTAGCAGCCGTTGCGTTCAATGCCCTGGTTGAATCCCTGTTAGAAAAGCCTGATTGTCCCTGTTCTCTCACTGTTCTTTGAGGTGGTAGTCTATCTAACTAAAGCTGCATTGTATACAAAAAGATTCTAGTCGTCTGTGAGACAATCGCGTTCCAGAGAACTCTTAAGGTGGCACTGTTTTCGCTAGTGTAGCCTATTTCTAAAAGAGAACAAAGATGAGTACGACCAGGATATTCAACAGTTCTAAATTTTTGCAGCCAACGGACGGGGAGCCTGTTCGTTCAGTCGTTACGGAGTCCAAGGATGCTGTCGTTGTAGCCTGGTACATCAAACCGGGACAGGAAATCCCCGCGCACATCCATCCTAATGGGCAAGATACTTGGACTGTTTTGACCGGGAAGGGAGAATATTATCTTGATAAAGCAGGCACTACGAAACCGATCGTGGCAGGAGATGTAGTAGTCGCTCATACTGGATGCGTACATGGAGTATTCAACAACGGTGATGAGCCATTAGTTTTTATTTCAGTCGTGTCGCCAGCCGATTCCGGGTATCAACTTGTCTCGTTAGAAGATTCTTTGGCTTTCCATTCCTAACCATTCAATCCACCAAACTGCATTCGACAGCAGATAATTTTAGGTGGAAGGGGTTCTCAACCCAGTTGCGGTAAACGTAGTTTGCCTCCAAGCGACAATCTCAGAAACAATGCTGATGTCTAATGGGTAAGCGACGGACTCCTAGGAATCTAAGCTTTAAAGTTTTTAGGAAAGGGTTATTGCGATCACCCCAAGTTGCTGTACTTGAATTTTTGATAGGACTGAGCGCAACTGCAATAACCCCTAAAATGTGAAGTGAATACAGTGAGACGACTGTAATTAATTTTCGATGCAGTTTGTACCCTAGCTCTTGTAGCTGGGGTATTTTTTTGCGGATCGCACCCCTGCACTATCAGGTTCCATTGAGGACCAAAAAAACCCTGACCATGATATGATACTAGGGTTTTTTTGTGCGCTAGCAACGTCGCCATATTGCGGGAAGAAGGGAATTGCTAGTTGCTAAAGCCTAAGTTTCAGTAACCTTGTAAAGGTAGGATGCTACAGCTAAATCCCAAGTTGACTGGACAAACTTTATCGGTGAGTGTTTCATTGTTTGGGAGCGAGACTCCAGCCAGATTAGTAAGTGGTGACAAGGGTCTAAGGTCGGCTATTTGATTCTCATCGAGCCAGAGGCTCGTCAGTTTGGTGAGTGTTGATAAGGGCTTGAGGTTGGCTATTTGATTGTTATGGAGGCTAAGCTGAGTCAGGTTAGTTAGAGATGATAAAGGCTTAAGGTCGTTTATTTGATTGTGAGCAAGGTCAAGTAGAGTCAGATTCCTCAGTGAAGACAAGGGCTTAAGGTCGTTTATTTGATTGTTAGCCAGGTCAAGTAGAGCCAGATTCCTCAGTGAAGACAAGGGCTTGAAGTCGTTTATTTGATTCTTATTAAGCCGGAGATGAGTCAGATTCCTCAGTGAAGACAAGGGTTGAAGATTGGCTATTTGATTGTTAGTAAGCAAGAGTTGAGTCAGTTTGGTGAGTATTGACAAGGGCTTGAGGTCGTTTATTTGATTGTTAGCAAGGTTAAGTTCAACCAGGTTTGTCAGAGATAATAAAGGCTTGAGGTTATCTATTTTATTGTTATTAAAATTGAGTCGCATTACCTTGGTCAAAGAAGATAAGGGCCGGAGGTCGTTTATTTGATTGTTAGCAAGGTCAAGTAACGCCAGGTTGGTTAGAGATGATAAAGGCTTGAAGTCGGTTATTTGATTCTTATTGAGCCAGAGTTGAGCCAAGTTGGTAAGTGTGGACAAGGGTCCGATGTCATCTATTTGATTGTTACTAAGGTCAATTAGAGTCAAGTTAGTCAGTCTAGACAAGGGTCCGATGTCATCTATTTGATTGTTACTAAGGTCAATTAGAGTCAAGTTAGTCAGTCTAGACAAGGGTCCGATGTCATCTATTTGATTGTTATCGAGCCGGAGTTGAGTCAGATTAGTGAATGATGAAAAGGGTCTGAGGTCGGCTATTTGATTGTTAGAGAGCCAAAGCTCGGTGCGAGTTGAAAGAAGTTTGTCAGCGCGCTGACAATTTTGAGTTTTTGCCACTCCCAACAAAATATCAACCGTGTGTTGTGCCTCCAGGCTCAGGTTTTCTTTATTCAAACACCAGTCAGCAAAAGTTTTAGGAGTAGTCTCTGGAAGGGCAACAGTCTCGCCAGGAGAACCGGAAACGAACAGGAAAAGCACTAGAGTAGCGAGAAGTCGGAAGGGCGGAAAAACTTGTGGAATAGTTTGGGAAATGTTCAGTTTCAAATGATTTTTGACCTTCATACATCTATCACCTTAAACAAAATTCTGCTCTGAGCTAAGGCTAACAGGAGGCTGTGAAAATGCAAAAGGTGAAAAAGTCAGTCAGCAGTTGGGAGTTTTTCAAGAGTGCGATCACGTTAGCTATCGCTTTGCTAGTCCGAAGAGATCGAGCTATAAACCACCGTTTATGAGACAAGTTTCTGAGGTTGATACAACGCACCTCAAACCTAGTATTGCCGTATCTCATAACCCATCTTTTTATCTGTGTCTCGTAAACCACTGAATAGATGGCTTATGAAATATTTCTATAAAAATTAGATATTGTCGGATCAGTTCTAGCAACCAAACTTTGAACTTGTAGAAGCCCCTCAAAAAAGCCAATTGTGAAAGATTTCAATAGTTTAACTGAGTAATTCACCTAGTCGGGGGATGTGCAATTACGAAAATTCGTTTAGCAGCTTTGTCTAGAAAGGAGTATCGCTCACTGACAAATAGCCTTTAGTTCTACAGATTTAAAAAATTTATAAATCACCTTATCTAATCCGTAAAAAATTTGAAGTTTAGGTGATAATAGCATATCTGCCAATCTCAGCGAAAGTACCGAGATCACAGCTTTATACAAACTTTATATTTTTTTTAAAGCTCTAATTGATTCCAATAGCCATAAATCAAGCAATTGAAGTAATAATAAGCTTCTAAAAATAATTCATAGGAAAATAAAGTTCCTGTTAAACTACGAAAAATTCCGGATGGGAAGCGTAGATATATACAGACAAGCCTCACTGGAATACCTGAAAGCAAGACGAAATAAATTGGTCTAGTCGCATTGGGTGCTTTTGGTATGGTTTTAGTTGCGAAGCGCAAGCAGCAACAGGAAGTATAGTTCAACGAATCACGTTAATTCCCTCTTTTTTTTCTAACCTTTGTAATTGTGGAGTTATGCATTATATGGCAATTTCAATCATCCTGAAAAAGCTATTTATCGCTACATCTGGTGCAGCTTTGCTAGTTCTGAGTCTTGGAGGTACAGTACAAGCTAAAACTTTCACCTTTAACACATCAGACAGTCTGTTTACCCCAGGAGTTGATAATCAAGGGTGGTGGAACAAGATCCCTGTTATTGGTAATACCAATACTACTAACGATAATTACTATGTTGGTAAAAACCCTCAATATGGTGAGGTTAGAAACTTTTTCACATTTGATCTGTCGTCACTTTTAGCGACAGAAACTGTCATTTCGGCTAGGTTGGAACTCAAGCGCAATTCGAGTGCAGGAGATGCCACAGAAACCTTTGGTTTATTCGATGTTTCAACCGATGCTGCCACCTTGAACAACAACACTGGTATGAATGCAGAAATTTTTGATGATCTGGGAACAGGTAAAAGCTACGGCGCATTTGAAGTGACTACCGATGGAGACTTTAATGAAATTCTCAGTTTCACTCTTAACTCAGCTGCAATTGCAGATATCAGTGCTAGTAAAGGCAGCTTTTTCTCAATTGGCGGTGCATTGTTAAGTCTTAACAATTCTGAATTCCATGAGTTTCTATTTGGTGACAGTCAAGATGCGGGTGAGCAACGGCTGATTATTGAGACCGCTCCGAAAACTACCTCCGTTCCTGAACCTGCTTCTGTATTGGGTTTGCTGAGCGTAGCGGCTTTTGGGGCTGGATCAGCTGTAAAGCACAAGCAGCAACAGAAGGTCTAGGCTAACCTCAGTTTGGGATAAGCATTGGTAGACTCAGAAAACCTGAAGTAGGCTGAGAAGGAAAGTTGCAAGCCGAGAGCGTAGTTGGTGATTGTGGATAGAAATTGATGGAGAAGCGTCAAGAAAGGGGGGGGCAAGTAAGCTGAAAAATATACAGAGATATTCAGCAACCCCCGTTAACAGCCCAGTTTAGATGCTTTGTCTTGCCAAATAGATGACTTTTGTCAAAAATTTGAACCGCAGTGGCAGCAAAAGGTTACGCTTTGCATGACCTCAAGACTCGGAAGCGAGAACGAAGTTTATGCCTGAGTGCAGTGATGACGATTCTAGTTGCTTTTCAACAAAATCATTATCGCAACTTCAAGCACTACTACAGCAGTTTGCAGGTAGATAGAGTACAAGCTATCCCCAGGGGGAAAAGCGCTTTACATCTACACCTGTACTTTACTTACTTGCAAACTGCTGTATCTTGGCTATTTTGCGTGTACTGGCGAACAGAGTTTCCGAGTCTGGCCAGCCGTTTATAAGACAAATTAAAGCATCATTTTTATTCGCTCAAGATGCCTAAGTTTCATGTTTCAGAAGTCGTCTTTTTATTCTGGCTAACTGGCAGGTTCAGTCGGCGTACTCCAATAATGATTACAGCTTAAGCAATTCCATCTTCGCTTTTTATACTTCAATCCTTTGCTATGAACCTTTACTCCTCCACAAGCTGGGCATGGAGGTTTAATTAGGTTGGGTTGTGGAGATGACTTTGCTTCCGCTGCTAATTTTCGATTGGCTGCGCGCATCTCGTTAAGTTCGTCATCTTGCAACTTAACTACCTGTTGAGTCATGTCTAACTGGTGGAAGATATCATCTCTATCGGCCTTAGTCTCAGCCAGCTTCTTCCTTACCTCCGCAAGCTTGGTTCTCAGTTCCTTGCTCTCCATGACTGCCTTTGTTCCTGCACTTTGCCTGAGAGATTTGTTCTCCTCTCTCAGGCGATTGACTCCCCCAACTGTTGCTCTACCTCGTCTAAACGATTTTCTATGCTAGACACTAGCACTAGACGTGATTCTAGTACCGCTAGACGCGACTCTATTGCTGTCGCTATTTGAGGAGATACAGCAGCTTCATCGTCCCATCCCAGCGCTGCTTTGAGGGCGTTAATTAAAAATTGATTGACGCTGGTATCCTGCTCCAATGCCGCCACTTTGACAGCTTCATATAAATCTTTATGCCCATCCAGACGCAGGTTTAGCTGAATCCTCTCTTTACCATTGCTCATACTATTTTTCTTGTACTAGACATTAACTAGACAATGGCTAGCACAAAGTCTAGCAAATGTCTAGTTAAATATCTAGCGCTTTGTCTAGTTAAATGTCTAGTTGATTGTCTAAATACTCAAAATCAAATTAAGCCAAAACACCCTCTTAGCTGAGTAGTTTGTCCCAGCAAAAGACTTCCCTAAATGGGACAATAAAAGAAGCATTAAAAAAGCGCTGGGATAAGGATTTCAGCCGCTAGATTTTATGAACCTTAAATGGGACAGATCAAACTACGAAAATCAGTCATTTACTGCCGAGTGAGTACAGGCGAACAAGATTGCGATCGCCAAGAAAAAGATTTACTCGCTTATGCGGCACGAGCAAGTTTTGAAGTGATCAAGATTTTTAGAGAGTCTGCATCAGGCTCAAAAGACGACCGACCAGAACGAAGGAAAGTTTTGGCATTAGCGCAGGCACGAAAAATTGACGCAATTCTCGTAACCGAGCTAACCAGATGGGGGCGCAGCACTATCGACCTAATTACTACACTGCAAGAATTACAAAGTCGAAAAGTGTCGCTCATCGCTCAGACTGGATTGGAATTTGACCTGTCCACACCACAAGGAAAGTTAATCGCAACCTTGATGTCAGGGCTGGCAGAATTTGAACGCGACCTAATCAAAGAGCGAGTACGGTCGGGCATGGCAGCGGCTAAATCGAGAGGTCAAAAGTTCGGTAGACAACCGGGGTACATTCCGGCTCTAGTTCGAGAAAAAGAATCAAAGGTGCTGGAGCTAATACAGCAAGGACTGTCCTACCGGAAAGTAGCCGAGTCACTGGGGCTTTCAAAAAACACCGTGATGAGAATTGTGCGGGATTCACGAGAAGCGCTGCCGAATCAAAAATAAACTCCAATAGCGCGATTACACCATTGGGCTTTCCCCAAGACCCGTCCCAATTGGGACGAAATGAGAATAATCGCCTCAAAGTCAAAGTTCAGATCCAGATGGTTGTAGCTAGGAGTACGGCTAGGAAAAGAAGAGATTTTATCCCGTTTAAGTTCTCTTGAATCTTGCATCAGGGTCACTACTTGTCAATGCCTAATTTTCCCGTCATCCACTTAACCGACTCATGAGATAGGTTATTCATCAAAAAAAGTCCTCTTATCTTCAACATTGAAAGAGTAATTGATCAGCCAAAGTTTTCTGACTTTTAAAAATAGGTTCGATGAGGGAGTAGAAAAGAGTTATTTAACTGAGCTGTTTATCAATTCTTGACCCGATTGTATTGCAAAGGTTCTGCCTATCGATAGTAGAACACTATTTATAACACTTGGTATAGTTGGTGAAAATGTACTTGATGGCTTGTGCTTCATGCCTGTAATTGACCAGTCCGACCTAACCTCTCTCGTGCGGGAAACGCGGCAACGTCTGGAACTCTCACAAACCAAGTTTGCACAGAAGCTAGGGGTTTCATTTCAGAGCGTTAATCGTTGGGAGAATGGGCGGACTAAGCCCTTGCCGATTGCGTTGAAGCAGATTGAACACTTGCTGCATCAGATGGGCGATTCTGGCAAAGATTTGCTCGTCAAATACTTCTCAAAGACTTCTGGAAGTGAGGAGGAGACCCATGAATGATAGCCTCCACAGCTCTGACTCGGATTTGGCAAAAAAAGATTCACTTCAAAGTTCGCAGGGAATTCCTGAAACGGCGTGGCGTCAAAGCCAGGAGTTTAATCAGCAGCTCCTCAACAGTAGCGATGACTGCATCAAAGTATTTGACCTAGAAGGGCGAATTCTATTCATGAGCCAAGCGGGGCAAGTGCGGCTGGGCATTCGGGATATAACCCCCTTCCTCAACACGTCTTGGGCAGAATTTTGGCAAGGAGCAGTAAAACAAGCAGCAATTGAGGCGATCGCTAAAGCAAGAGACGGCGAAGTTTGTACCTTTCAAGGAGCTTGTTTAACACTCAACGGCGAACTCCAATGGTGGGATCACAAAATTAGCCCGATTCGAGAGGCTAATGGGCAAGTTGAGCGATTGTTGTGCATTTCACGAGAGATCACGGAGCGCAGGCTCATGGAACTCGCCGTGCGCGAATCGGAAGCAAAATACCGTACGTTGTTCGAGTCAATCGACCAGGGCTTCTGCATCTGTGAAGTGCTGTTTGATGAGAAAGAGGAACCGATTGACTATCGATATCTGGAAGTGAATGCGGCATTTGAACGGCTAACCGGACTGGAGCAAGCGAGCGGTAAAACGATGCGGGAACTGGTTCCCAATCATGAAGACTACTGGTTTGAGATTTATGGCAGCCTTGTGCGAAACCGGGAACCCGTTCGCTTTGAACAGCAAGCGAGCGCAATGAACCGTTGGTTTAATGTCAACGCCTTTTGCATTGGAGCGCCACAAAGTCATCAGTTTGCTGCTTTATTTACCAACATTACCGAGATAAAGCGCATCGAAGCCGAACGCCAAAAAGTTGAGCAAGAACGCGATCGCTTTCTGGCGCTTGGGTCAGATTTGCAAGTGATTATGAGCAGCCACGGGTATTTTCACTGGGTCAGCCCCGCCTTTGAGCGCATTCTCGGCTGGACACCGGACGAAATGACCTCCCGCCCCTGGACTGATTTTCTGCATCCAGACGATATTGTCGCATCGGTCGGGGAAAGCGTCAGCGTGTTATCTGGCTCCGAAACGTTGGCATTTGAAAACCGCTATCGGCACAAAGAGGGCGACTACCGTTGGTTGCTCTGGAGAGCGCAGCCCCACTTAGAAGAACGGGTGCTTTACGCAACGGCGGTAGATATCACCGAGCATAAACAGGCAGAAGTCGCCCTGCGCCAATCTGAAGAACACTATCGCCGGTTGTTTGAGTCGATCGACGAAGGCTTTTGCACCGTTGAAGTGCTATTCGATGCCGATGGTAAGCCGGTTGATCACCGCATTTTGCAAGCGAATCCCGCATTCGAGCGGCAATCCGGCATTGCCAACCCAGAAGGCAAAACAGCAAGCGAACTCGCACCGGGACTGAAACAATATTGGAATGACCTCTACGCACAAGTCATTCACACAGGTGAGTCTATTCGCACTGAAGTGCGATCGGATGCACTCTCACGCTGGTTTGACGTTTTGATTTCGCGGGTCGGCGATGCCGCAATGCACCAGGTGGCAATCGTGTTTACCGACATCAGCGAACGCAAACAGGCAGAAGCCACAATTAGGCAACGGGAGGCGCAATTTCGCCAGCTCGCGGACGCGATGCCGCAACAGGTTTGGATAACCGATGCTGGAGGCAAAACGCAATATGTGAATCAGCAATGGACTACTTATACCGGACTGACCCTAGAGCAGACTCAAGACATTTACTATGCGCTTCAAGTAATTCATCCCGATGATTTTGAGATGACGAGTGAAATGTGGAGGACTGCGCTTGCCACAGAAATACCTTATCAAGTTGAATTTCGCTTGAAACACTGGGCTACTCAGACCTATCGTTGGTTTCTCTCGCGGGCGATCCCTATTCGTGATGAGCAGGGACAAATTGTACAGTGGTTTGGCACTAGCACAGATATCGAAGAGTTTAGACGCGCCCAGGCTGAACGAGAACAGCTCTTACAGCAAGAACAAATCGCACGCGAAGCCGCCGAGAACGCCAATCGGATCAAAGATGAATTTCTGGCGGTGCTGTCCCATGAACTGAGAACGCCCCTCAATCCCATTTTGGGTTGGTCAAAACTCTTGCAGAACGGCAAGCTAGATGCTGCCAAAACCCAGTTGGCATTAAAGACAATTGAGCGTAATGCCCAACTACAAGCAGACTTGATTGAAGATTTGCTGGATGTGTCCCGAATTCTCCGAGGCAAGCTCAACCTGAATATCAGTTCGCTCAATCTGGCCTCCATCATTCAGGCGGCGATGGAAACGGTACGGCTAGCAGCAGAAGCGAAGTCAATCCAAGTCGAGGCAAGCTTTGACCTGGATGTGGGTCTGGTTCAGGGAGATTCCGCTCGGTTGCAGCAAGTGATTTGGAATCTGCTCTCTAATGCGGTCAAGTTCACACCGGCAGGTGGACAGGTGAACATTCGGTTGGAGCGCCTTGACTCTCATGCCCAGATTACAGTCAGCGACACTGGGCAGGGAATTGAATCGGACTTTCTGCCCTATGTGTTTGACTACTTTCGCCAATCTGATGCCACCACAACCCGAAATTTTGGTGGGCTGGGATTAGGGCTAGCGATCGCGCGAAACTTAGTCGAACTGCACGGGGGGACAGTCGGAGTCGAAAGCTCAGGGACTGGGATGGGTGCAACCTTTACCGTCAAACTTCCACTTATGCCCATACAGGCAACCGCCAATCAGAGCAGTCAATCGTCAGAGCCAGCTTCTGATTTAAACGGGATTCAAGTGTTAGTCGTGGATGATGAACCGGATTCACGGGAGTTTGTGGCGTTTGTGTTGGAAGAAGCGGGAGCAAAGGTCATGACTGCAACGACTGCCGCCGAAGCTTTGACAATGCTCATGCGATTCAAGCCAACTGTGCTGCTGAGTGACATTGGGATGCCAGATATGGATGGCTATATGTTGATGCAACAGGTGAGAACTTTGTCAACAGAGCAAGGCGGACAAGTTCCGGCGATCGCCCTTACTGCCTATGCTGGGGATTTCAACCAGCAACAAGCACTAATCGCTGGATTCCAACAACATCTCTCAAAACCCATCGAACCAGATAGCTTAGTTAGGGAGATATCACGTTTACTCAATCACACCTAACCCAGTGACACAACTGCAATTAATTTTCGATGGGGTTTGTACTCCGGCTCTTGTAGCTGGGGGATTTTTTGCTCCTTCCTTCGCTTCAATTGGAGCAAAGGGCATGAAAATTTTCATTGACAAACGACTGTTTACAGGACGAATTGAAACACTTTTTCCAATTACTCGGAAGAAGTTCAGACTAAACTCATTCCCCAGCGCGAAGATGAGTGAAACACTAGCTGTTATCTTAGTTAGAAGCAAGCTAAAGCTTTGAAAATTCCGTTGCTTTCAAACTTGACGACGAAGGCAGAAAATAGCGGTTCTCTCAAAAAGATGCTTGGCGAGTGAAGGATAGAGCTTCGCGCTAAGCACGTTTTCCTTGTCGGAATCCGCTAAAACCTCCGGAGCTTAAATCATCCTGATTGAGCAGAGTTTTTACCCTATTCCATCAATCGGATAGATTTCCCCATTCTTCGCTCAGGAGAGGTAAATGCCTGGTCACGACATTATTGTTATTGGAGCTTCCGCAGAGGGAGTGGAAGCCTTAACTCAATTAGTCGCTGATTTACCGCCGAATCTTCCGGCGGCGATTTTCGTCGTCGTTCACTTTCCAGCGTGGGGTAAGAGTGTTCTGCCGCAGCTTTTGAACCGCGAAGGTTTCTTGCACGCAGACCATGCTAAAAACAACGAGAAAATTGAGCTAGGGCGGATTTATGTAGCACCGCCAGATTACCACCTGCTGGTGAAACGCGGATACATCCGTTTGGTGCAGGGGGCAAAAGAGAAAGGTACTCGTCCGGCAGTCGATCCCTTATTTCGCACCGCAGCGAGAGCGTACAAACGCCGGGTAGTTGGGGTGGTGCTGTCAGGCACCCTCGACGATGGCACGGCGGGACTGATTGATTTGAAGCGACAAGGGGGTGTGGCTGTGGTTCAAGACCTAACAGACGCCTTTTTCTCAGGAATGCCAAAGAACGCCATCGAACACACAGAGGTTGATTTTATCCTGCCGCTGTCGTCAATCGCCCCGGTTTTAGTGCGTCTAGCCCATGAACCTGTGGAAGAGGAAACAGCCAGCACTTTTGAGACGGATATCGACGTTGTGGAAGTAGATGGAGCCGCTTTACGGGAACTGAGAAAGCATGGAACCTTCTCAGGCTTTACTTGTCCAGATTGTGGCGGCAATTTGTTCCAACTAAATAAGAGCGGGTTGCTCCAGTACATCTGTCGCCTGGGGCACGCTTATTCAGTAGAGACTCTGGTAGCAGGGCAGTCCCCGGCTCAGGAGTCGGTACTGTGGGCGGCAATCCGTTCTCTAGAAAAGCGTGTGGAGCTGATGCATAAGATGGCGAAGTATTCGCGCCAGCGCAACCAAATCTTGTCAGCACAGCGTTATGAAGCAAAAGCTAAACAAGCGGAACAACGCTCGGATTTTATCCGGCAATGGCTTGATCCAAGGTGAATTCCCTGCGACAGTGCCGCTAGCCATGCGTGAGGAATCAGGGGAGAGTGCAGACGGAAATGGAAATTCGCCTTAAGTTTTACAGCGCAATCAGGCGTTTAGAGTATTAACTGTTTCAAAAGTGGTCAAGAAGAGGAGAGTTGGTGCTGGTGAGCATCATTCGACATCCTGTTCCTTTTGGTCGGGAGTGTTGCGATGTATCTAGGAGTAAAGTGCTGAGAGTTTGTATAGAATCAGCGATTACATCCCGATTTCTGTACCCAAACTTTTTTCAGCAAGTTTTTGAAACATAACCTAGAAAGTTGCTCTAGGAATCTAGGAAATATTATTAATGTGAGAATACTTCAAACCACGTTAGGATGAATACAGGATAAGGAAGCTGCTGTAGAACTTTAACTTGTTAAACGTGCGGCTTTCTATCTAGAAACTACACCTTTTGGTATTAAGATTGGGTTACTGAATCTCTTCTCCTTACTGCCGTTAGATGCCTTTTCTAACACGGCTAAATTAAGGAAACTCCTCATGTCAGTACCCAAAGCTCCTCATCAGCCGATAAAAAATCGACTTCTTGCCGCTTTGCCAGCTTCGGAGTACGAACGCCTAGTTCCCTACCTAGAACTCGTCTCGCTCCCACTCAGCCAAGTCCTCTACGAACTTGGCGTACCAATTGAATACGTTTATTTTCCCCAACAGGGAATTGTTTCTTTACTCAGCGTGCTGGAAGATGGCTCGACTGTGGAAGCTGGAATGGT
>NZ_JAMPKE010000062.1:0-13749 GCF_039961955.1 Trichocoleus sp. DQ-A1 | reverse complement strand
GCAAGGGGGCATGGCGGCGGGAGTTGTCTCTTTCATTTATCAAACCATAACGTGAAATGGTTGCCATGCCTGTATTATACCTTTTTAGAGTCTTGTTTTTCGTTTAAGCACCGTTAGTAAAGCAGTTCGCCTTGCAGATGAAGTAGGGATTTTTGCAGTTAGAGTTGATGCTCTGGATGATGAGTCAAAGCAATTTTATCTGAAATACGGTTTCGTTCCCTTAATTGATTATGAATTCTCGCTTTTGCTACCAATGGCAACAATATTAAAGAGTCGTAAATAGCAAGTGGGTTCGTCGTTGCGGTAAAGCAGATTTATTGTTGAGTGGCGAACCAAAACCTTCACGCGCTGAATTCTTCCTCTTTAAGCTTTGGCAAGATGCACAAGCTTGTACCTTCTCCTTGAACTAACTGTAGGGGCGCACGGCTGTGCGCCCTTTTCTTGAGAAGCGATCGCATATCTTGCAGCCTTGGCGATTAGAAATCGCGGCTATACAAACGAAGTCCGCCTGCGCGGACTTTTGAAACCTGCGTAGGCAGGTTTTGTGTGTGTAGACGCGAATTCTATTCGCCAGCTTCATTAGAACAGCTCTTAAAAGGTCCAATCAAATAGGAACGATCGCTAGCCTTGAACAAATTTAAGCGCGGCACCATTCATGCAGTAGCGTTTGCCAGTCGGGCGTGGCCCATCGTTAAATACATGCCCTAAATGCCCACCGCAACGATGGCAATGGACTTCAACTCTAGTCATAAAAAGCGTCTTGTCTGTGGAGGTGCCGATTCCCCCTTCAATGGGAGCATAAAAACTGGGCCAACCAGTATGGCTGTCGAATTTCGTTTCAGAGGTAAACAGCGGTAAGTCACACGCCGCACACGCATAAATTCCTTTACCGTATTGCTTATCAAGCGGGCTAGTTCCAGCACGTTCGGTACCGTGTTTACGCAGGACGTTAAACTGTTCGGGCGTCAAAATTTCACGCCATTCTTCCTCGGTTTTGTTGATTTCAAAATTATTGTTTGAAGCTGCCATATCTCCCGATTTCCCAATTAGATTGCGTGATAACCATGCCGCGCCTACAATTACAGCGCCAGCTTTTAAAAGATAACGTTTTTTCATGCTGCATCATTCAGTTGTTGGTGTGAGGCGAGCCAGTTCAACCTTGAAAGAGTTTATTTGGCTCTATCTTTAGGATGCGCGATCGCGCTCATCCGAAGCGAGGCGTTAGCCTAGCGCCGACCTGTTGGTTCGCACTGCATTAAGTCTGATAGCCGGATTAAAATTCCCTAAGAAGCCTAAAGCAGGTAAAGAGGCATGGCTCAAATTTGCTTGAGATAGAACTCAAACCGTTCCCGGAATTGTTCAACTGTCAGATTTTGAGTCCAATATTCGACTAAAGCGTGACCAAATGCCCAGGCATTGCGTTCTGGGGAAGCGGGGTTTTCCAACAGCAGAGGCCAAAGGGAGAGCAAGTCAAAGTTGATCGGGTTTTCGCCTGGATTCAAGAGGGAGAACAAATCATACGCCATCTGAAGTTTGCCAATCACAACCGGCAATTGCTCCACGGGAATTTGGTCTGCTAGCACGTATGCTAGATTTGGTCGTCCGGTTGTCAGCGTCGCAATGAACTGGAGAACGGGACTTTTGAGGAGTGCAGCCAGTCCCTGTGTCGTTGTCATCTGAAAGGTGTAGCGGTCGATGATTTTGGCAGCAGCGACAGTACGGGCATCCAAGTTACGCAAAAAACGGGCAAGGCGGAGTTGCTTGGTAGGTGCGATCGCATCTACCAGTGCTAATGAGAGTGCGTCCATTCCCCACGCAGTTCGACCCGTTTTCGTGTCACCTGTAACGACAGGTAGAACCAAATCGCAGAAGTTGCCTAGAAGCTTCGCCCGATACTCGGTCGCTTCCCGAATCGCGTTTTCCTTTGGGCGATCGCCTGCTTGCCAGTTGTACGGAGGTTCCCACTCGCGGATGGGGCGCAGACGATCCACCTGAGTGACGATGGCGATCGCGCTCAAGTCTGCAACTTCTGCCTTCATATCTTTGAGAAAGTCCACATCCATTTGCAGTGCCGGATCGAGGGCTGGAGTGACTAACAGCAGCAAATCTGCATTGGTGGCATAATCCAGCACCAGTTCTCGTAAATCCGCCCGGTTCACTTGTTCGTACCCCGGCGTATCCCAAAGCGTCAGAGTTTCCCCCAATTGGCTCTGCCAGCGGTAATTCTGAATCTTATCGGTGCTGGGCAACACATCCACGGCGGCTCGATCTGCTTGAAATAGCGTATTAATCAAGCTGCTTTTTCCAGATCCGGTTCGTCCCACTAGCAGAATATTGACAGGTTTTTGCTCAACCGCTTCGACGGGTTCTGTTTGAGCCAATATTTCTCGGAGGGTTTGCGTCTTTGCCTTGGGTAGCGTCGGTGTGGAAGTAGAGGATTCTGACTCTGGTAGTGTAGTCGTTCCTCCATAGAGAGCGATCGCTTGCCGAGATAAGTTCCGCAGAGCCGCTTCCCGAAGCATCTGGCTCAAATTCCCCAGCAATTCCTGATTTGCCTGATTACTGGAACGCTGAGTGACTTGTTTTGCTACCGCCACCACCGGATTCAAGAACCACTGTGCCCAATTCCAGGCTTGCCAGAGTTTCCGAGCCGATGGTTCCAGCTTGCGGTAAACTCCGTATGCCTCGTATGCCTGCCCAATCGTGACCCGATCCAGGGCAGGAGATAACTTCTGTATCCACCCGTCCAGATCGTCCACCGTTCCCCGAATCAGTCCGTAAGCTTGGGTAACGTGAATGTTGAGCAGAGGATACTTTACTTCAGGATTGTAGACATGAGCGATCGCGCTAACAAGATCCTGGCATCGCTGCCAAAAAGTTTGCCAGTCTTCCCAAATCGGGCGATCGCTCTGTGCTGCTTTCAGGATTTCTTGATAGGCGACTTCCGCTTGATTTACGGCATCATTTCCGACTGGTAGCGCTACAGTGTCCCCTGTACCAGATTCTAGTTCGGCGCTGACCTCCGCCATAACAGATTCTATTTGCGCGATCGCGGGTCGAGTCCACTTCACCAGCAGCCAACGCCAACCCACAAATACGACGGTAAACACGCCCCAGATCCAATTAATCCGCCACTCGTGAATCTGCAACCCTGCCGATACCAGCAAGAAACCAACGATCGTTGCGATCGGCGTTGCCAACACCACCCACTGCCACACCTTTAATTGCACCATTGTTCCAAACCTGTCTCGATTCGACTTCTTATACCGTTATTGTCCCTAACCACTCCACCGTTAGTAGCTAGAACGTTGGTTCAGTAATCCAAGCGGCATTCACCTCACATGTAGAAGCGATAGTGCGTTTCAAGCGAATCGTTCTTTCCCAAATATTTCAAAATGCTGCCAACCTGACGTGCTGCCCGGATAGTAATTGGTTCTCCACGATCAAACTGCGTATTGTTCCAATTCATCTTAGTCAGTGCCAAAATCTCTTGAGCTAGAGCTTTTGGTGTTCCCTCTACACTCTCACACCGGAACTTGAGAGGACGGGGCACATACATTCCTGGGTAGGTCGAGAAAAAATCGATACTGCCCCTTGTGTACAAAACATGAGTGCGATCATCCAAAGTTAGTAACGTTCCCCGCAACGGTGGGTATTTGCCATATCGAAACAAACGGGTTCCACTTATGCGATCAAAACTAATAAATTCTGCGGAATTAATATCATGTTTGTCCAGCGCATCTTGAAAGCCTTCTAACTCCTCTGGAATAAATCGAGAACTCTTGTGCAATACAACTCTTGCAGGTAGGTTACGATGCTCTCGACGGTATAGAGCTAAAGCATTAGAAAGCAACTCAGCCGCATCGGCTGCTGGAAGGTAAGGTTGGCGGTCGTCTTTTGTCTGTTCTGCTTGACCTCCACGTAAAATAACCCCCTCCCCCCTCTCATTAAAAATTTGAGCAGTGCTGGTATAGAGCTTGGAGAGATCGAGAGTTTTGTAGAAACTGATACCGATATAACAGGTGGTTAAATCCCGCGCATCTCGTACCAGTCGCCACGGAGTTCCTAAAGCTTTGTAGTAAAGTGCGGTATAAAGATTCCAAGCACGAGTTGCTTCATCCTGAATAGAATGAGCTTTCTGCTTTCGAGGGCTTGCTTTGAGCTTCTTACCCGCGTTGTAAGTTTCTGGTAAAATAATTTGTGTTGGCTTCCGCAATACCATTGCTTTTGCCTTAAGCAAGTCATGGAAATCTAAATCTACTTCTGATTGACTATTGTGATTAGAAGATTGCTGGCTAGGATTCTCATTGTATTCTTCATCAATAAATATTCGTTCTAGTAAAGCTTCAGGTAATGCACATATCAAAACATCTGGACTTGTTTTTTCATCGATGTATCGTAACTCTTCAATAAAGAACTTAACTGATTCTCGAAGGAATGTATTGGGGTTTTTGTTTTCCAGAAGAGTTTCAATATCCTTTTTTGAAATGGTTACATTTCTTCTGTCATCCAAGCTAATACCAGTAGGTAGGTTATCTTCTTCCCCAAAGCCTGGAAAGTCAGGAAAAAGATATTGCTGCTTGCTTTTCTTTGCCTCAATTCCCTGTTTACATTTTTCCAGCCAAGCGGCTAATCTTTCGATCGTTTCCGAAGAGCCAATGATCCCCGCTTTAATTTCTTTGGGAGCAGAAGTGCTATCATAATCCAGCGGTTTATAATGCATCATTCCAAAACGAATGTCAATATGCCGTCCGCCATTGCCAAACTCTAGTTCAGGTTCTTGTAAAAATTCAATTTTCATTTCTTAATTGAAACAAAGGTAAATCATTCAGATTATCTTCGAGGATTTCAGTAGTTTCTTTATCCTCATTTCCTAGCCAAATAGAATCATTGATACCAACGTCGATTTCAAACTCTTCTAACCGATCAAACTCTAGAAATTGATAAATAGGAGTGAATAATTCACCTTGGGCAGGCGTACTTAAATACTCAGCCCACATTACAAGTTGACCGAACACAGCAGAATTTTTCTCAAGACGTTTGATTCCTGAGAGCTTTTCCTGTTCAAATTTGTCTCTTGTATAGCCGTCTCTACTAAAGAAGTATGTTGGTGTAATTTCGAGAAACCAATTAGACTCGATTCGTATAAATTGCCCTTGAAAAGCAGAGTGCCGATAGTAAGCAACTTCCTCAGAGTTTTTCTTTAAGTAACGCTGAAAAACATCTCGATGAGTTTTCTTGGCAAGACTTCGGTAATCGTATTGACGTGCTGATTTATCAGCAGTTGGCTTAAAGTAGTAAAACTTTTTCTTTTGGTCGAACGATAAGTCATTTTTGACTTTCTCTCGAAGTGCTTTGTTTAGTAACTGTACAAATTCGTGCTGCCGCTCACGCTTGTTTGATAATGACCATTCTTCTACGTCATGTTTTTCGATAGTTCCTGGATCGCAAATCTCAGTCCAAGGTGGTTCGCGTAGGTTATGGAAACTCAGCACAAAATTTTCTTTCAACAACCACTCTTGTCCTAAATCCCGACCAATTTTCTGGAGGATTGAATATGCTTTAGATTCATCCTCTGTAATGGTGTAAGCCGTGTAGAGATGTTGTGTAAGCCGAGAAACTTGCAACAAATTAGAGTACAGCTTTTCTTTCTTTGGGCGTGGTGCCAGGTACAGTCCCGAATTCCGAGGGATAGCCAGATGCATTAAGGACAATCTGGCACCCACGTCAAAGCGGTCACGTACTTTATCAAAAAGAACCTTTTTGGATTGCCGTCGCTTGAGATCGCGGAAATAGTCCTTGGTAGAAACCCAGAAAGCTTCTTTAGTAGAGATTTTAATAATAATTAAAATGACCGGAGCATTGCCTTGCAGCCAGTAGTCAATATCTCTCTCGTCGCATCGATACTCGAAGCTAGTTTCAGTTTCTGCCTGAAGTTGAGTCTTTTGCCTAGCTTTGCTTTGAACCTGAATAATGCAGTTTGTAACCTCGCCAGTTTCAGAATCGCGGATTTCAATGACACCATCGATACCTGCTTCTACACCCCCAGACGGATACCAGAGAAAGCCCATTTCAAGGACGATCTCTTCAATAATGTTAATACCTTGTTGTCCGATAATATCGGAATGACTAATCTTCTTAGGCACAGAAGCAGTTAACTACATGTACAAAGAATACATATGTACTGTATTGTAGCTAAACGTATGAGCAAGCTAACACTTCATTGCTCCAGACAGATGAAACCCCCTTTTGTAAATTCTGCGATATCTGCTGCTGTGAGTTAAGCCGTTAGCAGTCCAAGCTACGCGATCACCCGTGCCAAAAAGCCAATAGCGCTCGCGCCTTTAACACCACGCTGCACTGGAAGCCAGCGATCGCGTAGCGTGCCGTCAGCATTCGCCATCATCGCCAATCTTCATTGAAATAAAAATAGTGTTGCTCAACTTGCACAACTAACTCAAAGTTTTTTTAAGATTTCTGGCAACGATTGCTATTTCGCATCTATCGCGAGGAATAATAGTATTTAGTATCTGACGCTACGTTTTTCTTTATGTAATGAGGAATCAGTTTTAGCAGCAGATGGAACTTCGAGAAGCTAAGTCGCTAAGGCTTGTGGATATGGAAATGACGATTGGACGATAGTCGTTAATGATTCAACCGTTGCAGGATGAGTGAAGGTTGTACAGCTTCATTCTTTACCCGCTGATTAAGCAACTCGGTCACAGTTTCATCTGAACGTTCAGGAGATTTCATAAGTGCGAACCGTGGAGATTACTGAACGATTGAACACATTGTTAACCAGCAATTACACGGAAGGTTTTGGGAGCGGCGAACTCGCTTCTTGAAACACTTTGCTCTGGTAAAGATAAATTTTACTTCAACTCTAACGCCCTGAATTGGAGCAGAAAATGATTCAAACTACAGATACAGCTAAGTTTACGACGACTGACCTAAATCGCTTTGCTGAAGAACTCAATCGAGATGGAATTTGTGTGATTCGGGGTCTGTTTGACAGAAGATTAATCGAAGAGTGGGCAGACGCTTTTAATGAATTATTCCAAAAGCGCCAAAATCAACCGGGTGGTCTGGCACCTCGCGAACAAGCCCGCTTCTATCTAACCTTCCCCTGGGTTGCTCCCTTTGCCAATGTAGATGTGTTTGCGAATCCAGTCATTTTGGGGATTCTCAATCGCGTATTCTACCAAGAATATAAGATGGTGCAATTGGGGGCTGATATTCCAGTACAGGGTTCGGATTACCAAGAAATTCACCGGGACTTTCGCCCACTTTTCTCAGATCAGATAGTAACGCCACTCTATGCGCTGGCGGTTAACTTTCCGCTGGTAGAAGTAACGGCGGACAATGGGCCGTTTCAAATGGCACGGGGAACTCATGTTTTGCCTCGTGAGGAAGGGTTGGTGAAAGTGGCTGCTGGCGAAATTCCGATGGAATCCTTTTATATGCAGCCGGGTGATGTGATGATTCGCTCGCCGCTGGCGCTGCATCGAGGCTCACCGAACCGGACAAACACTCCCAGACCGATGGTTGTGATGGGCTATGTGATGCATTGGCTGCACACCGCGAAAGTAGACTTGACTGTGCAACGGGACTATTATGAAAGTCTGCCAGAGGAAATAAGGGAATTACTGCGGTGCCACGTGGTAGAGCAGTTGCCAGAGAACAAAGTTGAAACCTACGTGAATTTCAAGTATTAGGACGCTAATGTCTCAATTTGAGCCGACGCCTGAAGAATTCCTTAGCAAGCGCACCTATACCAATCCGGTGTACAACGGCTATTTCGCCGATCCGTTTGTTTGGGAACACGAGGGAGTATATTACGCAATCGGCACGGGTGCAGCAGAAGCAGAGGGAGAGGTGGACGAAATCGGCAAACGGCGCGTCTTTCCCCTCCTGCGCTCTGAGGACTTTGTAAGCTGGGAGTTTGCGGGTAATGCACTGCTGCGCCCAGACGCTGCTTTGGGAGATAACTATTGGGCACCCGAAGTTGCTTATTGCGATCGCAAGTTCTATCTCTACTACTCCGTAGGACACGAAGACAAGCGGCATCAGTTACGGGTTGCAACGAGCGATCGCCCGTTGGGGCCTTATCAAGACATCGGTGAACCCCTCATAGACCCTGAATCGTGTTCTTTCGCCATCGATCCTCATGCCTTTCGGGATGACGATGGGCAATGGTATCTGTTCTACGCCCGCGATTTCTTGGATACAGAAGGCGGAGTAAGGGCTGGAACGGCGCTGATGGTAGACCGATTGATAGGGATGACAAAACTGGCTGGAGAGGGGAAAGTTGTTTTACGCGCCCGCTCTGACTGGCAGCGGTTTCTGGCAAACCGTTTGATGTACGGCGATCGCTATGATTGGCATACCTTAGAAGGTCCCAGTGTCCGCAAACATGGCGATCGCTACTACTGCTTTTACAGCGGTGGGCGTTGGGAAACTGAAAACTACGGTGTCGATTATGGCGTTGCAGATAGCGTCATGGGTCCCTACTCGGATGCGGGGAATGAAGCAGGACCCCGCGTATTGAAAACTGTTGTCGATCGCGTTCTCGGTCCCGGTCATAACTCAATCGTTGTCGGTCCCGATGGTAAAACTGATTACATCGCTTACCATGCTTGGGACACGGGCAGGTCGGCGCGGCGAATGTGCTTAGATAAATTGATTTGGACGGCGGATGGCCCGCGCTGCGATGGTCCCACCTGGACATCGCAGACTATCTAACAGCGAATAGCGATCGCGCTTACCGAAACCGAAGCAATTCTAGCGATTGCTGGCGGCAAGATGTCAAGTGCGATCGCTATTGAGGAGTGTCATGTATACGGGCAATTCTCTGGAAAGATTTTTAGCCTAGAATCCAGGTTACAGAAATTGGCGACCGTCCTTCTTTTCACCAAAATCAGCGAAGAACCTTAGCCACTATGCCACCCGATCGGGAACTTTGGGTAACTTGATGATAAAGCTTGTTCCCTTGCCTTCAGCGCTTTCAACTTCAATCGTCCCTTCATGTGCTTCAGTAATACTCTTTACCAAAAATAATCCTAGTCCCCATCCCGTTTGCTCCTCAGCAGAGATAGTTCGACGAAATTGTTGAAATAGGATTGATTGAGCGTCTAGGCTAATCGGATCGCCTTCATTATGGATAGTAAGGCTGATCTGCGTTTCAGTTTGCTGAAGCGTGAGTGTAATCGGCGTGCCAGACGCCCCATATTTCACAGCGTTAACTGCTAAGTTTTCAATCACCCGCCGTATTTCTTTACGGCTGCAATAACTCCTGATATCAGAATCACAAACCACAACAAACCGATCTCCATAAGCGAAGCTCAAATCCTCTACTACCTCTTGAACTAGCACCTCTAAATCGCATTCTTCAAATTCAATCTTTAAACTCTGCCCTGTCCGCAGCCGACTTGCATCAAGCAGATTTTGAATCATCGAATCCAGCCGATTGATTGCATTGAGCATCCTCGCGGCTATATCCACGTGGCTATCTCCTCGTTCCACCCGACGCAGAGTCAGTTGAGTTCCCATTTTTACAACATTAAGGGGGCCTCTGAGGTCGTGAGTTAGCGTCACCATAAATAGCTCTTGAATATCTCGCAGCGTCTCGGAGAATTGAGTGGCAGCGTCATTAACGGCTTGCTCAATGGAGTCGATAATGATGTCTCGTTCCCTCACGTCTAAAGGTGCTTCTTCCTCTAAAACTTGAAAGATGACTTGACGAAGGATGTGGTACTCGAAAATGAGTTGAGTCATGGAGTAGTCGGCATAACCGGCCCGCTCATGCCCATGCTTCTTGCCAATCCGAGTGCTTTCTACCTTGTCGGCTGCGATTCGGGCAGGTGTCCTGTCAATTCTGTTTGAGAGTTCATCTACCAGTTGGTTTAAGTACAGAGGTAGCGAATTTCGTAAAACAAGAGACTCATGATGCATTGATGCTTTGACTTCATCACGCGCCCGCTCCTCCCACAGATGCATAATTCTTTCAGCATTTTGCTTAAGACGGTCAGACGCTTGATTAGACATCGTTCTTGATTCTCTGCATGCGTGCAGGTAAGGGAAAGTTTCCAAGATGTGGGTTTGATTGAGTTTGAGCAGGTTCGGGCAGCAAGCAACAGAAGTTGCAATGCCTCTGTATACCCCGTCAAGTAGCAGACAAGGTTAAATTACCAAAGATGGTAAGTAGTTTGGACAAGCAGCAGAAAGATATAATTGTAGCGAACTGCAAACCCAAACGCTTCAAACCGCTTTCCAATACAAAACTGAAACTACATTAAATTGCAAATAAAAGGTTAGTCTAAACCCCAATAGCTGCAAATCAAATCACATTATCTGTAAACCGACTGCAAACATAATTTTGAAACCACATTATCTACTAATCGCTTTGGGGTAAGCGAAAAAAACTGCTCAAGGATTATTTTTAACCGCTACAGTTCGATTTCTACCGTTTCATTCGGGCATATATGTCTGGTCAATAAGTCCTTTTAATTTGGATACTTTTGGTAATGTATTCTAAAAACTAGCGTTGGTCAATCAAACAGTTACTTGATGAAGAGGGAAGGCTTTATGCACAAAAGGAACCAGTAAGGCAATTTTCTGATGGCTTTAGTATGTATCTCTCTCAGGATAAAATTATGTCAGTTTCGTTTCCTGACGATGAGATTTAACACCTCACTGCACTAAACATCTGGATGAAAGCGCTTTACCAATTGGGGTGACAATTTTTAATGCGTCTGGGTCGTCATCGGTATACGAGCGATCGCCCTAGCCCAAAAACAGATTCCTGAGTTCTGGCTGTCATCCCCATAGCTAAGCCTAAACGTATCGAGAAATGGCATCAACGCCTCCATCTCCTGGAGAGGTACTGCCATTCTCACTACAATTCGCCCGTAATCGGCGCTGTTGTTGCAGTAGCGACTTCAGTTCTTGTCAAACCCAGCTCCCGGCAGATTTCCGTAGTTAGAAAGGTTTTATTTATACTTGATATAAAAATTTCCTATATTTTTTTAGCGCCTCAATTGCCATACAGTGGTTCTACGCAACAGAAGCGTAGAACCACTGTGTCAGTTCAGTCATGATTAAAACCTTTTTCAAATTCTTGGTTATCCAGGATGGGGAGTAGATATGGATACAAGCCTGATCGTTTCTAATATCCTGAATCCACCAATCCTATTTTTCTTTCTAGGTATGCTGGCAGTTTTTGTTAAATCGGATCTGGAAATTCCAGCTCCTTTCCCCAAGTTACTGTCACTTTATCTGCTATTTTCCATTGGCTTTAAGGGAGGAGTGGAACTAATCAAAAGCGGCTTGACCCAGGAAGTCCTATTGACCATGCTGGCAGCCATATTGATGGCGTGTGCTGTCCCGATCTATACCTTTTTTATCCTGAAGCTGAGGCTAGATACCTATGATGCCGCAGCGATCGCCGCGACTTATGGCTCCATCAGTGCCGTAACTTTTATCACGGCAGGAGCTTTTTTGACCGAGTTGGGGATTGATTATGATGGTTATATGGTTGCAGCCCTAGCGCTTATGGAATCTCCGGCTATCATCGTCGGGCTGATTCTGGTCAATCTATTCACACCCAGCCAGGGAGATCGGGACTTTTCCTGGCCCGAAGTGTTGCAAGAAGCCTTCCTGAATAGCTCCGTATTTCTGCTGGTTGGTAGCCTGATCATCGGAGTCCTAACTGGAGAACGCGGTTGGCACACTTTGGAACCCTTTACTCAGGGATTGTTCTACGGTATCCTGACCTTCTTTTTGCTCGACATGGGGTTGGTTGCAGCTAGAAGGATTAAGGACTTGCAAAAAACGGGTGTTTTTCTCATTTCTTTTGCAATACTAATCCCAATCCTCAATGCAGGCATTGGAATTTTGATTGCAAAATTCATCGGAATGCCCAAGGGGGACGCGCTCTTATTTGCGGTACTTTGTGCAAGTGCTTCTTATATTGCTGTTCCCGCCGCTATGCGTTTAACGGTTCCTGAAGCGAATCCTAGCTTGTACGTTTCTACCGCACTAGCTGTAACGTTTCCTTTCAACATCATTGTCGGAATTCCCGTATATCTGTACGGCATTGAGATGCTTTGGAGATAACATCATGCATTCAGTTAAACGAATAGAAGTCATCGCAAATTCAGTTGAACTTGGCAAAATTTTAGACAGTTTAAAAAAATCAGGTGTAACCGGGCACCTAGTCATCCGAAATGTTGCCGGACAGGGGCTTAGAGGGGGTTCTGAAGATTTAGATATGACGATGCTGGATAATGTCTATGTCATCGCATTTTGTGCGCCAGAAAAACTTAAAGGTGCTGTGGAAATTATTCGACCAATCCTCAACAAGTTTGGAGGCAGCTGTTACATTTCTGATGCGATGGAAATTCGCTCGACGAGATGCGTTGCTTCGTTGTAAGGCGACTGTTTCTATCTTCTGTGAAATCTGAAGAAACTAAAAAACAAAAATAAAGTCTAGCTTCGGCTTTGAACTTTGAATCGTTTATTCTGCAACTTTTACTTCTTCAATAGCGATGAATCAAAACAATGGGTTGATGGGGCGGCGCAATTTCTTGAATTTAACGGGAAATGGCGGAATAGCACTGATGGCGGCTGTGACAGGAAGTGCATTCTGGGGTGTGCAAGCAAATCGAGCGATCGCAGCGACCGTTGAGCCTCCCAGCCCTGATGCCGCCCTAAAACGGTTGATGGAGGGCAATCAACGGTTTGTGCAACACAAGGCTAAACATCCCGATCAATCAGAGGCACGGGTTAAAGAAATTGCCCAAGCACAACACCCTTTTGCAACGCTGCTAACCTGCGCGGATTCGCGGGTATCTGCGGAAATTTTGTTTGATGAAGGACTCGGTGACTTATTTGATATCCGGGTTGCCGGAAATATTGTGACTCCAGAAGTGCTTGGCAGTTTGGAATACGCTGTCGCTATCCTCGGTACTCCTGTGATTATGGTTTTAGGTCACGAACGCTGTGGTGCTGTCACTGCCGCAGTCCAGGGGGAACGTCTCCCTGGAAGCATGAATTCTTTTGTTAAAGCCATCAAACCTGCGATCGCTAAGACAAAAGATGAATCAGGCGATCCGGTTGATAACGCTGTAGTTGCAAACGTTCGGTATCAAATTGAGAAATTAAAGCAAAATTCAACGATCGTTTCGGAACGATTGCTAGATGACAAGCTCAAAATTGTCGGAGGTCGTTACGATCTCGATACCGGAAAAGTCACGTTGATTTAGGATTGCGTACAGCAGGCATCTAAATTTGTGTCAACGCTGATTCCGCTGCTGTGAGCATTCGCTCTGCTGACGCTGATACTAGATAAATTCGCCCCTACTTTCTCTGCTGGATTCTGGTTGCAATAGATGAATAGGGGCGTTTGCATAGCTTGATACATAAACCTAATACTTAGCCCATTTCCTACTCATATTTAGATGGGTTTACGCTGTTACACAAGCGCGAAATATCTTCTCTTTCATAGCCAATCTGCCATTCACATCGGAGAGCAATAAAGAGATTTTTTGACGGCTAGAAACTAAGCATTTGTAACTGATTGAGGCATTGATTCACCTCTAGTGAGATGATCTTATAGTAATTTGCTAGGGAGCATTCCCTCACGGGGTGACAACCCCGTCAAAAGCCTAGTGCAAGCGCTCCTGAAGCCAAGTTGCGGTAAAAAAAGATGGGGTCACTCTTGTTAAAAAGCCCCATCTGTTAAAAATGCTT
>NZ_JAMPKE010000061.1:0-15454 GCF_039961955.1 Trichocoleus sp. DQ-A1 | reverse complement strand
AAGGTTTCCCTAACTGGTATTACTTACCCGAATCAATCAATGTGGCAGGCTCGCTTCTGGGTTATAGCGTACCGCCGCACTTTGCACAGCAACTTTACTCACCTTAAGCGATCGCCCAAGGTGAATTGGAATCGTTTGTTAGTAGCTCGACGAGATTGTGGACAGGTTAAAGAATGCCATCGCATCCTTCAACTGTCAGCTTAGTGCTCGTTCATTATAGCGTTTCTCGGTTATGTGAGGTACATTCTCAAAGCTGGAAAGCTTGAGAATAGAGAATCTTGGCGTACCTCCCTCGTGTAAGAACCGCTATATCCCTTCAGTTCCTTTAGCAGGTGATCCTGCTGAGATACAGTCAATTTCTCTAACTTTTGAGCCAACTGAGCTAGATCAGGAGTCAAAGAGGTTTCCGGCTTTTGGGGTTGGAATGTCTTAAATAACATTTCATCAATCGCCTCTTCAATTGGCCGCCGCTTTTCTTCCGGCATGCATCGGTCATATATTGTCCTCAAGGTTTTGAGTGTCTGACCTATTGCAGAAGCCAGCGACTCTTTTTGTTGATCGGTGAGTTGCACCTGCAAGTCGCCTAAATATAGCGCGTGGTGTGAGGTGAGATATACGGTTCTGTCCCAAGAACTTTTAAGTGACAAACGATTTGTATCGTTCGTATTTCCCTAAGCACTCACACAAAAGATTGCTTCAATAAACTTGGCTTGAGACACAGTGTCCCCTGTGTCGATTCCGTTCACTTGCCCTTTGCGAATCATCTCCATCGCTTCAATTCCGCTCAAGGTTCGTCTGGCGGTGTTGAATCGAATGAACCCCATCATTGGTTTAGTGATTCGCTTGATGGCTCTATGATCCTGTTCAATCACGTTATTCAAATATTTCACCTGCCGTAGCTCGGTCTGAGCTGCAATTGTTTTACCCGCTTTCAAGGCTTCCATTGCGACTGGATAGGCAGCATTCTTATCCACGTTAATCACTCGTGGCGGTTGAGTATGCTGGGCTTTGAGCATTTGACGAAAAAATCTTGCAGATGTCTTGCCATCCCGCTTCGCGCTCAACATAAAATCTAGGATATTCCCTTCTGAATCCACAGCTCGATAAAAATACTTCCACGCTCCCTTGACCAGGATATACGTTTCATCCAGCCGCCACGAATCGTTCGTGAGACTCAAATGGGGATGAATTCGTTTGTCTAACGCTGGGGCATACTTCAACACCCATCAATTGCTCGTAGAGTGCTCCACTTCGACTCTTCGCTCTGCCATCATCTCCTCCAAATCTCGATAGCTTAAGGCGTAGCGGCAGTACCATCGGACATTGAGCCGGATAATTTCCGGCAAAAAGTGCCGCCACTTAAACACAGAAGGAGTAGACATAGCAGGGAGAGAGGGCAAGTATAAGCTTTCCTACCTTACCATTGACCTGTTTTTGCGACACAACCTCAAGTCGCGCAGGCAAACTCGGTATCGTGCAGTTCCTTGCAGTTCACAGCGAAGCTCTGGAGCAGAACAAAACACCAAGGCTTCGATAAACGGAATCTGCCCTCTACTTCGGCAGGCTCTTTGCCGTTCTAGCAGCGATCGCAACTTTTTAGCTTTGGGGTTGGTTGCAATTAGCGGGTTGTTGCTGGTGTGGAGTCTGCCGTTTGTTTCCCAAGTCCAGGTTCCTGCATCGTCAAACAGCCGCCCAGGATGACTTTTAATCTCAATTAGGAAAACTCCTACGGAGTAAAGACAAGCAGATCAACCTCATTGATACTGCCATCCGCCGCAATAAACTCAAAATTAGACCAAGCTCGATAAGGCTCATGTGCAGGGAACTGCTGACGCACGAAGTCTAGAGCCTCCCGCTCCCACGGGAAGTTTGACTCAGTAATCGTGTTCCAGTTGCTCGAATTATTCATTCCAATCTGTACAGTGATAGACAACCCTACCTAAATCTACTCTCTCAAAGGGTAGTGTATCCGCGGCAATACACTATACAAAGAGCGCAGCAAAAGACTGAACCCCATCTAGCATTTAACTTTGTTGCGGTAGAGTAAGAGACAGTTCTTCTGCTCACTCCGCATCTTCGTCCCGTTCAAGAACATCCAACGCTTGCTGCAACGGCTCTACCGTTGGCAGTTATGACTACCATTTCGGTTGACGGCAAAACTTAGCTTCATCTCAGGAGAATGAGGGATGTCGTCTTCCCACCCTGACAGGATAGGATAGCCATCCGCTAACTCTCTTTTGTCAGTTTATCCAACTCATCCAACAATCTAGCAATCCGCTCTCTCTTTTTTCTCTCACCCCAAGTTTTGCTCTTCTGTAAACGCTTACTGATTTCACTCAACCGCTCAAGCATAATCCTCTGTGGAGTTGATTCTGATTGAGGCTTGAGTTCTTTAATATGTGCCTTGATTTCGTTGAGCGATAAGTTCTCAGCAATTGCCAACGAAAGCAAATCAGACCGAAGCTGTTCATCCTTCACCCGCGCAATCGCCATCGCTTTCGTGTACTCAAGCTCTCCCTTCCGTAGCGCTTCTAGCACATCCGATGGAAGATTCAATAGGGGAAGACGACTAGAACGAAAGGTTCCAGCATTGAAACGTCCTATTGAAGATAGGAGTGACTCAATCTTCTCCAATTGAATCAGAACGTTCTGATTCAACTCAATTCCTCGTTGTTTAGCGTTATAGGACTGGTGGAGAACAGACACCACCTCGCTCTTGTCTAATTCCAGAACAATCGCCAGCAGCTCCAGTACACCCTCCGTCTCTTCCAATGGGTTCAGGTCTTCTCGCTGAAGATTCTCCATTAAGGCAATTTGGAGAGCCTGCTTATCATCCAGAGCGCGGGAAACGATGGGAACTTCTGTTAATCCGGCATCGCGAGCAGCTCGGAGCCGTCGTTCCCCGGCAACCAGCTCGTACTCCCCAGCCTCAAGAGGACGAACTAACAAAGGTTCTAAAATGCCATGCTCCTTAACTGACTCCACGAGTTGAGCCAGCTTGTCAGGTGCAAAATAGCGACGGGGTTGCTTCAAGGGGTGGCGAATCTTATCGATTGGCGCTTTTGAAGTGGATGGCTCTGAAGGTTTACTAAGGTAAGCATCCAGCGTCTTTAGCTCTGGAGCCGTTCGCCCGGACTTCTTGACAGCCATTAGTCTTTCTCCAATCTCTGAGCAATAAATTCAAGGAGCGGCACAGCCGGATGCTTAGGGTCATAAACGGCTAGCGGTTTTCGCTCCATCGAAGCATCAGCAAAAGCGATCGCTCTGGGAATCGCCGGAAAGATGGGCGCTACCCTGCCGAGTTGCTCTTTTATACCATCTAGAATGACTTTCCCTTGGCTAGTGCGGCTCTCGTGCATCATCGGAACTACACCAATAATAGCCAGTTCTGGATTAATGCGTTCTCTTACCTGACGAATAGAGTCGAGAAGGAGTTCTACACCTAGAAACGCTTTGAAGTGAGTCTGAATCGGGACAAGTACATGGGTTGAAGCCACCAGACTCACAATACTGAAAATTCCCAGTGTAGGAGGGCAATCAACCAGTATGAAATTATAGTTGTTCTGAACAGACGAGAGAACTTGCTTAAGCCTCCATTCACGAGCGAGCGCGGAGTGAAGCTGTACCTCGGCGGCGGAAAGGAGAATGTTTGAGGGAACTAAATCCATGCCATGAAGCTGTCGATGAACTGGGAGTGGAGCATCTTTCAGTAATGCGTCCGCGATCGTTTGCTCCAACTCAAACGGTTCTAAACCCATGAATGCAGTTAGCGATGCCTGTGGATCAATATCAACTAGCAACACATTATGTCCCCGTTGGGTAAGCTGATAACCTAAGTTCTGTGTCAGGGTGGTTTTACCTGTTCCACCCGCCTGATTAAACAGGGAGATAATCTTGGGCACAGGCTGATACAGTAGCAACACAGGGTAGTTTAAGGCAGTTTCCCCCTTTCCTCTATTATTAGTTACGCTTCTTTAGCATTGATATCTCCTATTCCCAATTTCACAAGAATCGGCTATTCAGAAAGCCCCGGCAAGTCCAAAAGTTCCACCGCCCGTCGCTTCACCGCTTCGGGTCTTCTGTCGTAGCGGGAACTGGTACTGGGGTCGGAGTGCCCCGCAAGGCGTTGAACCGTTACTAGGTCCACACCCGCATCTAGCAGGTCAGAGATAAAAGTTCGGCGGAAATCGTGGGTGCTGAAATCAGCAACACCCGCCTCTTCTCCCCGTTTTTGCAGAATGAATAACACGGACTGAGAGGTGAGCCGTCTGATGGTGACTCGCTTGCCTTTATTAACCGGACACAACAGCGGTCCAGGGGCGTCGCCCCGAACCGTTAGCCAATTTAACACCACCTTCAGCGCTTGACTCGACAGGTACACCGTCCGGTCTTTCCCTCCCTTCCCATCGCGAACTTCAATCGCTCCCTTTGAGGGGTCAAAATCACTCAAATCCAGATTGACTAACTCTCGGCGACGCACTCCAGACCCCCGCAAGAGGGCAATCAATGCCGCGTCCCTTGTCCCAGTGGGCGTGGAATCGTTTTGGCAGACTTTAACAAGAGCCGCAATCTCGTCCCGACTCAAAGCGCGACCTCTCAAACCTTTGCTGCCGGGAACTGGGCGCAGGTCAGTCGCTAACTTATAGTCTTTTTCCGAGAGTAACTCCAATTTGAGAGCCTCCTGCAACACTCTCTTCAACGCCGTTAGCATTTTGTTGACTGTGGCGGGGCTATACTTCTCTATTAAAACAGCCCTCACAGCTGCCGTATGGTGGTAGCGCAACTTGGTCCAATCGAGAGTCATCGCATCACACTCTCCAGATGTCAGGATTGATGCGATCGCCGACAGAGACCCCCGCATCGTCTGTCTTGACCCCATCCCCAAAGAAGCCAGGTATACATAAGCTGGGTGTCGGGTGAGCGGCAGCGGTATCGTCAGTGCCAATTCTGACTCATTGGGTGAAGAAGCAGTTTCAGAAAGGTGACTCATAATTACTTGCTCGGAAAGCCTTTCTAGAAAGCTATTTTCTCATGAAGTTAGTTCGCTTGGGATAACTCTATTGGGTGCGATCGCACTCTGGAATCTTTGACATAGTGCTACAGCAGTTTATTCAAGTTTCCCCTAGAACTCCTAAGACTGAAAGCGATCGCACTCTCCATCTGTCACTTTTTTCTAGGGAATTTATCATTAGCTGGTTGGTATGCGCGGTAGTGCTAAGTAAGTAATGATGCATTGTAATAATGGATGAAATACTAAATAGCACCGATATTGGTTATCTAACGACTTTAAAAATGACTCGGTTTTCCACACCAAGCAAGACACTCGTTGTCTCAAGGTGTTATTGAAGCGCTCTTCGGTAGCTGGTGAGAGCCTGTTTCCTTGCCGACTGCTCAATGGCGTTTGCTCGGCAGAACTGCCCCATAGGCTGCCCAAAAGTTTGTGTATGCGATCGCGAAGACAGTGATCTTGGCGGAGGCAAAGATTCCCATAATTTATTTATGGTGAACTGCATCCTCTGTTCGCATGGCACTCTAAATAGTTAAAACTGCCGATCATCTCATGCTAGCAGTAAGTTCATTATCAGAAGAATGGCGAAATACGCCATTAGAGCCGATGGCTTTAAGAATTTCACCCTGAACTTGCAGGGGAGCCATCGCAGCTAACTTTACTACATCTAGCTCCTCCTCAGCCATGAGGCAGTGCAAGTGAAGATAGGCATGGGGGGAAACTTGCCTTAGTCCAGAGCGAAGTTTATCAAAAATTTCGATTCCAGCGTTCTTTTTGCCTTTTCTGAAGCTGCTAATTGTTGAAGTAGGTATGCCAGCAGCCTCAGCAAGCTCTTTTGCCGTGAATTCATCCTTGTATTTGTTAAGAATCCAGTCGAAGCACTCGTGAGTCTGCATCGCAATTAATTTGTCGATTAGGTAATTTTTTACACTATAATTTGCGGATTGACTAATTTAACCAAATTTAATTAGTCAATACGCAAATTATAGCTCGATCTTATGGCGCAATACTACCCGTTAACCCTAGAGGATGCGATCGCTAAATATACCAGCGGCGACATTACAGCTAAGGGGTTACTTCATTTTTACATCTTGATTAGATGCAAACCTGGCTGGCAAATCAAGCTTGAGCAGGAAAAAACTTGCAACCTTTTGGGGATTAGCAAGGCAGCCTTTTATAGCGCTGTCAGCCGATTAAGAACAGAGGGCGCAATTAAATGGGAGGCACCGAGGGGAATCCTAGTGTCAATAAGCAGCTTAGTCTGCGAACGTGGACAAGAGTCCACGATCGTAGAATCAGAGTCCACGATCGTAGAATCAGAGTCCACGATCGTAGAATCAGAGTCCACGATCGTAGAATCAGAGTCCACGATCGTAGAATCAGAAACTTCAAAAAGCCTGCTGGGTAAAGGTTGCAGCAACCCTCCATATTTTTATCAACTTTTTATCAACTCTCTCTCAGAGGCAGAGAGAGAAAATTTTTTGGAATTTGGAAGAAAGAGGGCGGCACAGATGCCGAAGCCTCCAGAGCTTCCAGATAAATGGATCGCCGCCAACTGGGAAGAACTTAAGAAACTGTGGCTCAAGCAGCTGACACTGGCACAGATGCCAACAGTAAATGAGGAGCGCTGGGCAAACGACCCCCGTCGCGACGAATGGATCGCCCAAATTCGGCTGGGGAAACCGCGCTGGATTGCTCAAGGAGAGCCAGCACTTACCCGTGAGGAACGTAGAGCATTTGCAGACTGGGCTGATGCTAACGGGTTAATATGGGGGGCTAAATCATGAATCTCCCAAAGTTACCCCGCGACATCATTCGTCCTGAAGATGAGCCAGGACGTGACAAGGAACTATGGCAACCGAACTGGAAATGCTTTTGCTGTCATGACACCGGCACGGTTCAACCCTACCTAGTGCGGATGGTGATTGACGGATATCGCTGGGAGTCAGACAAAATTCCCGTTTGCCAAAATCCTAGTTGTATTGCTGCGTCGGGCATTAGTCAGGGTCTGGAACCTTATTTGGATTATCGGCTAGATGCTGCTATTTGCCAGCAGCTTGATTTAATCGACCGCGACGGCTGGCGCGAGACACTGCGAAATGCGAATCAGCGGCGGCTCAATACTCAGGCTTTGGCTCAAAAGATGAATCTGAGGCAGCGCGATCGCAGTTCAACGGAAGAAATGGAAGCACGACAGCGCCACGCCTCGGCCAGAGAGGGTTGGGGGAGTGAAGCGCAGTCTGAAGAGGAGCGGCAGTGGCTTGTTGGGAGGAATGCAGAGTGAATCCTTTTTCAAGCCCAAATGAGTATGAATTGTGCCTAAATTGTGGCGGCTTGGGTCATTGTACAGGATGAGAGCGGTTGTCTGCATCAATGCGATTCCTGCGGTGGAAATGAGCTAGTTCTAAATCCTTTTTATGTAGATGAGGGCTTGAGTGCAGCTGTGCTGATTGGGTGATTTGCCCTGAAGAGTGGGAGTTGATGGTGATTACTTCTGGCGAATTGAAAGACTTAAAAGTGGATTATCGCGTTGAGGGGTGGTGTCCTCGCTCACGTCACTGAGTGAAGGTTTCGGTTGTTTCTGTTGCAGTCAAATCGTTTCAGGACGTTGATAAAGAGTTTTAGGAGTGGACAGGGTTAACACTCAACTATTGTCAATACTTACTCAGCAGTCAAATTAACTATACTCTTACTAATTTAGCAGAGCATCTAGGAAACATTAGTTATGAGCAAATAAATCGTTATTTGAGACGAGTCAAACTGACGCCCGCCTACTGTAGGAGACTCCTAAAACTCTAATCCAAATCTATGAAAATGCTTATGTAATTTTTGACAATACATATTATAAAAAAATATAAAAATATTAAATTAACCAGATAAAAATACAGTGGGAATGAACACAAAAAGATTTGGGGAATCGGTTTAGTTAACTGTGTTTATGTTAACCCAGGAATGTGTTAATTTTGGGTAATTGATTACCGCATTTACAATCCAGATGGAGATAGAAAAAGTAAACTCAACCATATAGCAGAGATGCTTCAAAGCCTCGTTTATTATAAGATGCTTCCTTTTCGGAGCGTTGTGATACATAGCTGGTATGCCACCAATGAATTAATTCAATATATTGATGATTTAGGCAAGTCTTACTATTGCCATTTGAAGAAAAACCGCTTGGTTGATGATACAGCAGGTGTTGAAAACTACAAATTAATTGAATCACTAAATTGGAGTAAAGAAGAATTCAAACAAGGTAAAATAACTAAGATAAAGACTTTTCCTCAAAATAAGAAAGTAAAACTCTCCCTGGAAATTGTCTCTACCGACAAAACGGAATATTATATTGCAAGCAACAATTTAACTCAAGATTCTACGGATGCTGTATAAGAGGTGTGCGGTGTGCGTTGGAAAATTGAGGAGTTTCACGCCCGAAGTAAAACAACTAACTGGTGTAGAAGCGATGCCTTTGTCGCCAAACCCGTATCTAGAGAAATCATATTGCTTGTGCCATCCTGTCTGGCTAAGACTTAAAGATTTAGCATATCAAACAGGCCAAAGTGTTTATCAACTTAAACACGGATTGCTCTCAAACTATTTAATTGCTCAACTCAAGCGTCCTTCGCTAGCCATGTCCTTGGTCTACAGCTAGAATCGCGATCGCGTGTGACATTTGCGTAAGTCCTGTTCTAAGTTCTTGAGGAGAATAGAATTGGGTAATTATCGGATTTCCAAGGCAACTTCCCTATATGCTTTATCGGCGAGGATACCAGAGCCATTAAACGATGTCTTGGATGGTACCGTAAAATAGACCCGCCGTTGTATGGGGCGGAAGATTCGCAAGGAAGTCTTGGTGTCGCTACGCTAGCGATAGAAGCTATGTTGGAACGTGTCGAGGCCACTGGAGGGTGGAGAGAACTCGCATCCGAAGAAGAACTACGAGAGTTGCTAGGATTGCACAACGAGTGACCCAGCTCCTGTAGCAACTTATGCCACACTGCTCTAAAGCATGACCAGCGTAAGAAACTAGAAACTCGAAATAAGAACCCAACTTTACTCTATTGGGAGCCAAGAAATTAACTCAACACGTTGCCAACCAGAACAATTCCCGACCTTAACCATGACGAAAGATTTTGACGATCCCAAGACCCTAATCGATGACTGCACTCCGGTTCCTGAAGAAACTTTAGACTGGGTAACAGCTTTACAAGGTAAACAGATTACGGTGCGGGAGTTGGAGTTTGGAGAGGACATTCAGAAGCTTCTGAAACCAGCTCACTTTGAAGCGATTAAATTTTCCAACTTAAGGATAGGAACTGATGAAAACGGAATTAAGATTGAAATCCGCGTTCGCGAACATCTTTCCTGTCCAAAGTCAGCAAGGAAAGCTTTCGCGTTAATAAATCAAGCGAGGCAGCAGCCTATTCATTACAAGAAGGTTAATGGTGTCGATCGCCTATGGTGCAAAAGGGGAAAGCCCAACAGCAAGGATAGCGATCGCGCCAAGGCAAACAGTAACGTAGCTCGCGTTGGGTGCAATGGGAAAAATTCTAACCGCAATCCCAAGAAGAATAAAAAGGCGGAAAACTACATAACAGCAGCCAAGTACCTACCAGACCTACTACGAGAGAACGGCGACATTCTGGTTAAGTCCGATCAACAAGAGAGATTTGCCCAATTCAAGAAAAAATACAGAACCCAAGCTCTATGGATGGAGTATTACCTTTTAGGAAGCTCAGGCATTCTAATCGAGTCGGGGTTAAAATCTCCCACTGAAAGGCAGCATAAACCCGGCAAGATATCTGCGAAGCTTCATGGGCTTATCCAGGATATATGGTCAGAGGCAAAAACCAAGTAAAATTCACTGTGCGAATGGATATTGGCTTTCGATTGCCCATCTCAAGCCTGGTTGACTTTGGAAGCTATCTTACTACTCAAGCAATGGGACGAACACATCCCCGAAAATGGGTTCCAGCTATATCAAGCGGAGCAGGCTACTCTGAAGCGGCTTAGAGAATTCAAAGGAATTAAAGCTAGTTTTCTCTACTCCGACAACGAAGACGAAAATTTTTTATTTCTTGAGGAAGCCTTATTCGCTACCTTCATCCAATTACTGCAATCTGAAGTTGAGCTAGTCCACTACAAAGCCTACATGCAAGCCAGAACAGCACAAGCCAATGCCGCACGTAAAGGCGAAAAAGGCAAGCGTTCAAACAAAGGGTTTGGCACGTCAAAATAATTTAATGAATGCTGGTTCTGTCATTAAACTTCATATTGTAACGGTAAATTTACAAAAAACTCGCAAATTGTACGCTTCTAACACGAGCCAAAAATAGGCTGATAGTCTGATCCAGTAACTAAAAAGAAGAGCCAATACCTAGCTTTAAAGCCAAACGAATAAGCCTCTCTACTAGGAATTCAACGCAACCGGACTGGCAAAGTTCAGCAGAGTTTAATACCTAGTTTCAGGGATACCCATTGGTTTGCCTTCCTAGCTCACTTGATTTGGGTGTAGGGTAGAAAACTTTGGCTCTTCAAAACCCTATTGAAGCGTACAGATAACTATGAACAAGCCAAAAAAAATCAAAAGAAAAGGTAGACCCCGCTTAGAACACGAGAAAAAGCCAAGTTGTAAAGGAAGGAAATCAATGCGAGGTCAGCCTGAAGCCTATGACGAACTCAAAAAAATTGTTTCTTTGAGTCTTACCCCAACTGCTTTGGCAGGATTAGATGAGTCCAGTGCCCGTTTAAATATTTCTCGCAGTGAATTGGTTGAACGAATTGGCCGGGGTCTGCTTACAGTCGCTGAACTAACAACGAAGACCGAGTGAAACTTGCGTTTCTACTTGAACTAGAGATCTGGAGCTACTAAGTAAGAGCTAAATGACTCGCCCTCCCCCGATAAGTAAAAGGTTGCTTCAATCCAAAGCCTTTAATAAACCCGAAAAAGCAGATGATTAGGATTTATTTAATACCTAAAATTTATTAGGTATTCGTTAATTATTTATTAATAAATCCTAGCTTTTAGAAGCTGAAAGTAATACTCAAAAAGGGCTGAGCATTTATATAACTGATTGCCGCAGGCACCGATGTAATCGTTCGCTTCGATGACGAGCGGTGGTATCTATAATAAATAAGAGATGAAAGGAAGCTAGAGATAAAAAATTGAGGCAGTCTTAAATCATTGAAGCCATAAATTCGGAGCTTTTAAATAATAGCTCAATGGCAAGTTCAACTTTATCTGTGTACCATCAGAGGCATTTATTATGCAGGAATCTTTTACTTGTTGGTCAGTATTCGAGATGTATGAAGAACAAGTTCGAGCAATATATCCAGAGTCGCAAGCTAAACGAATTATTAATGAATTTCGTTGCGCTACCCTACGGTTTTGGTTATCGCAATTAGGCTTTACTCGGGCAACATCAGGCCGAAAGATGACAAGAGCGGATATTGAGGCAGCTAAGGAGTTTTTAAAAACGTTAAAAGTTGAAGTATTGCTCAGCGCCTGTCAAACAATACAGCAGGCTTTCCAGAGCCAACAAGCGTCTATTGCCAGTCAAAACACTTACGGAAATCGATTTAACCAATTTTTGAGTTGGAGCGAACAACAACAGTGGTGGCCAGCTAGAGGTTCGCGGCGGGCGAGAGTGAAACAGCAATCCTGTCCATCCATGAAAAATCCCTATGGCGATACCTGCAACACTCCCTTGATTGAGCGGAGGACAGTGCATCAGGAATACACGCTCAAGCCTCAAGACACGCCTGCTGCTTTACAAAAGGAATTGGATGACTTTCACCGATATTTAACTGACCCAGAGTGCCCGTTCCGTGTGATTGACCCAATTAGCGAATCATCCGCATTACAGTACGTTAGGGATATACGTCTAATGCTTGGCTGGTTTTGTTACTGTTGCACCCCGCCAATTGCGTTAGAGCAAGTGCGTTTGTCACATTTGATTGCTGTGGTTAGGCAAGAAGACTTAGAACATCTCAATAGCAAAGAACAGGTAAAACTGTGGAAACAGCATAAGCAAACTTTTGAAACTTGGCTGTGCAGTTATTTTCGTTTCTTGAGAGAAGTCCTCCACTCGAAAAGTCCTTCTACCAAACGCAATAAGTTAGGGGCGCTTTTAGCACTGGCCAAGTTTCTCTACACCAGTGAGGTGGAGGAAGACGCGGATTACCAGCAGATTCCTCTGTTCAAATCGCTCAACAACCACTTAAGTTCAGTAAGAAAGGACATCAGCGAGTGGGTCAAAAATCGGCAGTCGGTTGCAGATTTTGAGAAGAAGTGGCCGGATACGGCAGAGGGAGAGACAGCTCTAGCAGTTGTTAGAACCAAAATTGTAGAACCGTTGCGTCTGGAGTGCCGACCTAGAAACAGCCGAGGTCGATTTCGGGTCGGCTTTGCCATTGCCAAAAGCTATCAAGATTACTTAAAGTGGTCGCTGCTTGCCGACATCCCCGCAAGGCGACAACAAGAATACCGTACTTTAAGAATTGCGCTGACTTGTCCTGTCAAGCGTCCAGAATCCGTGCCGCCTGATGGCTTGTACCATCCCCTGCCGCCTGCACAAGTACGTGAAAAACATTGGGATGGCACAATCAAGGACAATTATCTCCATAAAACCTATATCCACGAAAAAAAGCACTACCCTCAAGGGGTCTGGGTGCTGGACATTCAGCAATACAAAACCCGCTCGACTCACGCTGCTCAATCCATAGTAATTCCCAACCGCCAGATGGCTGACGGGAGTTGCTTCTATGATTACCTAGAAGGCTATTTGTACGGGAGTTGGCTCAGTGAGGGTTACAAAAATCGACAGGTCTATGATTGGTGGCAGCCGGAGTTAAAAGGGCAGCGGGGACGCTGGGTGACAAGTGGACGAGCTGAATTCAATCCGGGGGATGCTTGCTGTCTGCCCACGGGTGTCAATTCGCCTCTGTGGTCTTGGGGCTATGTGTTTGTCCTCCCCAAACTTGGCATCGAAGCCGATATTCCAGGGTTTGGTTCCTCGTTTGAAGTTGCCTCTCATCGTTTCCTGGGTAAGCGGATTTCACCCCATACGATGCGCTATATCTGGGCAACTTGGGCGTATCAAGTCCGGCTGGATGACGCCCAGACTCGGTCGTTAGCTTATGCGATGGGACATAAGGTGGAGACATTACGGGGAATGTATGAGCGCTGTACTCCCGAAGAGAAGCGCCGACCGATTGAGGAGGCGATTGAGGAGCTGTTGTTTAAACAGCCGCCAGCGCCTGAGTCGAAGCAGGAAGCGAACACCCAATGGGAAACTTTGCTTGCCCAGTTGCAGAAGTTAAGCCCGGTCGAGCGAGAGCAGCTCATGGCTATGCTGGAAAAGTAATGGGGCTGCTATCTCGACCGAGGGTAGGTATTCCAGGGGGCAGGCTTGAGCGTTTGGATTGTCATTCCAGCCCCGACTTTTTTTCGTTATTGTTGGGCATGGGCGTACTAGAAGTAAGTCCCTGGTTGGTGGGATTGAAGGCGAGCGCGCTGGTTTGCCCTTTGTATAGCAAAGGAGAAATTTGAGCCGCCGGGGCAAAGAGCAGCCATGAAAAGCTTTTCAAATAAAGCATTCCAGCGCTCACCATCAGTTGATGTAGACTTATGCACCAAGTCAACTTAACTGTCCCGCTCTCAACTGAAAATGGGACAGTTGATGTTGAAACCAGCTTGATTTTGCGTTAATATCGCCCACTGACTGTAGCTACCTCAATCACCAAAAATCGGAGAGTTGCTTTTAGCGACCATTTTTCCCCCCTGCTATACAAAGGAATACTCCCAAATCAAAAAAATCAGTAAGCCGAAGGGAGAATCGCTCTGATTGATGCTAAATGCTTGTAGATAGGGAGATTAAGCTAGCTTTCACTTCTGGATATTCATAAATACCTACCTATGCGCGTATTTAACCAAAGATTGGGTACAGGGTTATTAAAAAGCTCTAGTGCTAGAGGAAAAGACGCCAAGGAGGAGAGCGCTCGCTCGTTATCATCTAGCCATCCGCACTAGCAGTCCCAGCGCACGAAGGGTGGCTTCTTCATCTCAAAGAGCATCTGACAGCAGGGACACCTGCCCGTAAACATGGGGTGATAATCCAGCAGCCTTAGCTTTGACTCTGGTGTGAATCGTTGCTCCAGCATGGGCACTGATTTACTGTCATATAGTTAGTTGCTCCAGCACGGGATCGTCATTAACAAACCTCATTCCTTTTTGTGCCCACAGTTCAAGAGGTTCAACAGAGGGTTGAAAGTCGAGGCGGCGATCGCCCGCTTGACTTCGGCGCTCCGAAGTGAAGTCAAGCTTCACCCGCCAGGATGGCCGGGAGCCGAGAGGGTGATTGCTATCTAGTTCCGTGGGATGCATGGCACAAACTATCAAAGGATTGCAAAGATTGAGCTGGCAGCGATCGCGCGCTCTTATCTTCGGCATAGTCTCGCAGTTGGTTTACTCAGTTTCTGCCAGAACTGAAAGCCATCGCTCCTTTGATAGGAGTGAGATCGCTCCAAGCACGCTGCAACTACATCGAACGTTGAACGACATCTAAGCGCTCGCTCTGTTGCAAATCTTTGAGAATATGAAAACATCCAGACCCAAACAGATGTAGCACTTCCTGCGCTCTGGTCATGGAAACATAAAGCTCTCACTGGGATCTGGTTTGACAATCGCCAACGCCTCTCCTGCTGCACCCAAGGAATCAACACCGCTTTAAATTCCCAGCCTAAAGCAGACTCAGCAGTAACGATTCTGACGCCTTGGTGCTGAGTGCTGTAATCCGACTTATCCGGGTTGACCCAATCGGAGCCGAAACCCAACCGTTCGAGCTGCTCCATTCAATAATCGAATGGGGTTTGTTCGTGTTGACCCTTGTAGCGATAGATGATGCGATGTCTTTGGGTTGGAAACCGTTTCCGATAAGTGTCTGAAGCGAGCGCGATCGCCGCTTCAACCTCAGCCGAACGATTGGGTATACAGATGCCGTATGGGGCATTGACCATTCCGTAGCGCAGCACTCGGGGAAAGATAACCAGAAAAGTTACATGATTAGCTGACGCCCAGCTGACGCACCTCGCATGCGATCGCTTACAGCCCTTTAGGCATGAAAACAGCGAAGTGAGGCATTAGCCCTAGCGCTGACAAGCCAGCTCGCTCCTCCTCTTGCATTCTGGGCTAGTTATAAGTAAATGCGATGACAGTGATTCGGATTCCTGAAGGGTCAAAAGCTAGACAAATATTAACAAATGTAAATATTATGAAATGGAAGGCGAAACAAACTTGGCCTCATTCATACCGAACTTAAAAAATTCAAACCCCGCACTTATAAAAACATGACCACAACCTTACAAAGACGCGAAAGCGCCAACGTATGGCAACGGTTTTGCGATTGGGTCACATCAACCGACAACCGCCTGTATGTAGGCTGGTTCGGCGTT
>NZ_JAMPKE010000060.1:0-17388 GCF_039961955.1 Trichocoleus sp. DQ-A1 | reverse complement strand
ACTGGTACGTGAGCAGTGGGCACGCTGGCAAGCGCAAGGATTATTCATTTTCTTCTTGCCTGCCTATTGCTCCCAGATGAACCCCATCGAAGGACAGTGGCATCAACTCAAAGTTCATGAAATTTCAGGACGCATGTTCGACAATGAATATGATTTAGCCCTGGCTGTGATGGAGGGCATGGAATCACGGAGTGAACAAGGGAGATATACGTTAGAGCGTTTTAGGTTTAAATCATCCTAGCTACTTAAGTCTTTTGTTCAGTAACTTGTAAAAAGTTTCCGAAACTTCCATTACTACGATCGCGTGATGGCATTTCATCGCTTGTTAAGCGGTGAAATCCTTCTCCACCTGTAGCATTGACAGTATATTTGCTGCCAGCACCAACGATAAATCTATCTCTTGAATCTAGTGTTCCATCTTGACCATCACAAAGGGCCCAGCTATTTGGAATTTGATTAGCTTGTCTCGACCGCATCATAATCATACATCTCTGCCAACAGTACTCTGACTCTCAGTGTCTACAGAGTTTTTGACAGCCGTGTCTAAGAGGGTGTTTGAAAAGTTAGGCAAATCGTAAAAATGGTAATCCCGTTGCGCCTTGAATATTCATGCGTTCATACAGCCGATCGCTCCGCAACGTTTTAATACAGCGCCCGGTTGCGACATCCCACAGCTTAATGGTGCGATCCTCACTGCCACTCAGTAAAATTTGACCATTGCAGCTAAAGCTCACCGAAGTTACCCAACTCGTATGCTCGTGCAACACTTGCAGGCAATGCCCCGTTTGCAGATTTCACAGCCGAACGGTTTGATCGCCACTGCCACTAGCCAGATGTTGAACACTGCCATCAAATGCGATCGCTTCTTTGATGATTCTTTTCGGAAAGAGAACGAAGGGGTGCTGTTATGTGACAGCACCCCTTCTTCGTGAGTCTGATATCAGTTAGCTTGTGAGCGATGATTCCTCACCCAATTTTCGTTTCCCTACTGATTGTTACGCCAGCTAGCTTCATTCATGTCTTGCCAGACATCATCGAGTAGCGAGTCTGATGGGTTCTCTTCCTTTTCAGACAATTCTGGAAATTCCAGATCGTTCGCACCGAAACCTGATTCTCCGGTGAGATCCAATTCGTCCGCACCGAAACCTGATTCTCCGGTGAGATCCAGATCGTCCGCACCGAAACCTGATTCTCCGGTGAGATCCAATTCGTCCGCACCAAAGGCTGATTCTCCAGTGAGATCCAGTTCGTCCACGGCGAAGGCTGATTCTGGTGCTATTTCCAAATCATCCGCACCAAAGGCTGCTTCTGGTGCCATTTCCAAATCATCCGTACCAAAGGCTGATTCTGGTGCCATTTCCAAATCATCCGCACCAAAGGCTGATTCTCCAGTGAGATCCAGATCGTCCGCACCAAAGGCTGCTTCTGGTGCCATTTCCAGTTCTTCCAAAGCGGATTCTGGCACTTCTATGAGAATTAACTCTTCCTCATAGATTAACGGTGCTTCGGCTCCAACTAACACTTCCTCATCCAAGGTGGCTGGGATCGGTGCCCTTTGTGGCTCACTGTCTTCAATGGTTGATGACTGCTGCGTCTGCGGATCTTCCGGGCAAAATTCCAAGCTAAATCTGACTTTCCCCTTTTGCCAGCCGTTGGAGCCGAATTTCAGCACTTCGCAAGGAATGCCTTGGTCGCTAAACCAGCCATCCTTTTCTTCTGTCCATCCACCTAAACCATATTCCAACTGCGTTCTGATTGCATCTGCGAATTCACCGACTCTGAATGTGCGGTGCCCAATTAAAATTTGGGAAGACTCATCCACAGAGAGAACTTCACCTTTGGCTAGCGAGTCGAACTGATTATCCACAACCATCTCCCCCGGTTGAATTGATAGTTTAAAGAGTTATTCCTTATTGGTCATTGGTCATCAGTCATTGCTAATGGCGAATAGCGAATTGTTAAAAGCCGTTCGCAAATTGACTAAAAGATCAAAAGAACCAACCGTAGCTGTGGAGTCCTTTTCCTAGTAAATTGACCCCAAGATAGCAAATCCAGACGACAACAAAGCCTGTCGCCGCCAAAATTGCCGGTCGTCTTCCTTGCCAGCCTTTGGTGATGCGGGCATGGAGATAGGCGGCAAATACCAACCAGGTAATCAGTGCCCAAGTTTCTTTGGGGTCCCAACTCCAGTAAGAACCCCAAGCTTCATTTGCCCAGACAGCACCGGCAATAATTCCAATCGTCAGGAGGGGAAACCCCAAACCGATGATGCGGTAGCTGATGTTATCTAAGGTTTCGGCAAGGCTCAGGCGCTGGGGCGAAAGGGTTGGTAATTCAGATACCCCTTCTTGGGAAGGCTGGGAGGTCACTAAATCGAGAACGGCTGTTTTGGTGCTGCCATTGCTTTCAAAAATACGCTCCACAGCAGAAGATGACTCGCTGGTTGCTCCTTGTGGCTGGGGCACGAAATCGCTGGCGCGTTGCAGACGGTAGGGGCGTGCCGGGTCATTTTTACTGCGAAATCCGCCGGTTCCGACAGAACTGCCTCGGAGTTCGACATTCTGACCGCCACTTACCACCAAGAAAGCGATCGCAAGCAGAGATCCCACCATCAGCGCGGCATAACTGAGCATCATGACGCTGACGTGCATCATCAGCCAGTTGGATTTTAGTGCCGGGACTAAAGGCTCTGACGACTGCATGGTTGATGGCAACGTCAAGGCAGCAAAAGCGGCGATGCCCATTGCAATGGGTGACGTGGCGACGCCTACTAAGCGGCTTTTGCTCATGTTTTCAGCAATCAGATGGATCGTGGTAATCCCCCAAGCTAGGAAGAAGAGGGATTCATAGAGATTGCTCAAAGGGAAGTAGCCTGCGTCCAGCCATCGTGCGCCCAGTAGGGCGGCAATGCAGAGGTTTGCGATCGCCATCCCTGCCGTCGATAAAGCCCACAGATAGGGGATGCCATTGAAAGCTGCTCCTATCCAGTACATCAACATCGTCGCAAACAGGACGGCGAAGGAGATATTATCTAACCCATTCTGGAGTGCAACCAGGTTCATCTTGTATTCTTTCCAGCAATTGTTATCTAAGTCGCTCACACAAGCGCCACTTTGATCCTATCGGTTCTGGTCGCTCTGAGGCTTGGTAGAATCACCCAGGTTTAGCCAACTAATTGTTATTTTTTTTAACGCTGTCATCCTGCTAAGGCAATTGCCAAGGTACGCCAAGGAATTATTGAGCTTTGCGTACCTTAGCGCGAACCTTAGCGTACCTTGGGGTTGAAAAGCGAAACTTTAAGGAGAAGGGCTAGGACTGGGAGAGAGACTGGCTTTCGGTGAAGGACTGGGATCTCCAACTTTCTTCATGTTGACGAAGATATCAAAGCGGCTACTGCGATCGCTACTGATGCCACCCGTGACGCCAATGGAGCGTATCGCGTTTGTAAAGATTTTTTGATTTGGATCGACTTGCGAGAGCGACAGATTCCCAGCGTTAATGGTACGGTCAACATCAATAAAAAATAGACCGTTCTTGTCATTGAGCTGCTGAGGAATCGCTTGTTTGAATAACTCGCTGTCCGCCAAAGTCGCTTGGGGTTTGGGGACGAGGGTACTAGCAACGGGTGCCCCTAATGTCAGGAAAGCAACATTACCATCTAACCAGCCGTGAGTGGCGGCTAAGCCACCGAGTTGCGATGTCCAATTGGTGATGGGTTGACCGTTGAGCGTCGTTTCTTGTACCTGAAACTTATATTGCTGTGCCATCACCTCATCCAGCTGCTTGAGGGATTTTTCAGCTCTAGGGCGATCGCTTGTTTGCACCAGGAACGCCACCCCAGCACCTAAAATCGAGGGAGTTCCTGGAGGTGTGGGAATTAAAGCTAGAGAAAACTCGCCTTTCATCCAAGGCAGCAAATCTTGCTCTAAATCTTGACCCAATTTAGACCGAATCTCGGCTTTCATCTGTTCTGGGCTAACCCGGATCAGCGGATTCGCTTGGGCACCTTGGACGTAATCTTGCCACAACTGCTGCAAATTGCCACCAGTGGTCACGATCAGAGTATTGCCGGGGAGACGCCGATGCATACTTTTGGCGTTGTTTTCCACCACATACTTTGTCTCGCTATTCGGCTTCAGCCAAGACACTCCTTTAAATAGAAGTCCCTCCGGTTCCAGCGTCACCGTCGCGCCAACTCCCTGCCTTTGTTGAACCGAGGCGAGATTTTGGGGAGAAAGCGATCGCGCTGAATAGGTGGCTGCCATTGCTGTTGCCACGGGCACATTAAAATACACTTTGGCAAACGGCGCACCCGCTTTTATCTTCCCCAAAGCCTCTGTGTAGCCTGGAGTATCCGCTAGGGAGGCACCACCTTTATAAGCGTCAATGACGCGCTCCGTCCCTTTCGGATCGGTGCTAACAATTAAGGAACGCTCTAGCAGCGTCGTTGAGAATTTTTGGGCGGGACTGCCTTGGGTTTCTCGAATCTTGATGCCTTTGTAAATGCGTTCAACAAACTTGCTAGAGGTCGGGTTTCTATATTTTTCTAGCGCTTGCTTTGCTTGCAGAGGATTTTCAATCGGCAATACCATCACCACCGATTGTTGACCAACCGGGACAGCATTGGGATTCTGGGGTAACTGCTGTGACAAAAAAGCGATCGTGACTTCTTTACCCACCCAAGGCTTGATATCTTGCTGGTAGTTGTAGCCGTTAGCAGTGAGGAGATTTTTTTCCAGTTCGGCGAGTTGTTTGCCAAATGCGGCTTGGCTAGCGGGAGTGCCATATTGCCGCAGTTGCTGCCATTGCTTTTCATCAGTCGAGACTGACACGGCGAGCAAGGTATCCTGGGGAACCATCTCGGCACCCACCGGGACATCAGCCTGAAATAGATTCCGCTGCATCAGCAGCCAGTAAGTTACTGCGCCGCCAGCAATCAGCAACACGGCAGCTGCCACAGTCAGAAGGGAACGTTGATTTTTCTGAGGCATAAACCAAGTCAAGAGTCGTAGGAGCTTTCGCATTCGGGCGAGCTATCTTGAGCAACAACCGACTGATTCGGATGCCAATGCTGTGCAACGCTGACGCCCGGATCTGAGTCGAGCCAAATATTAACTGCCCGCTCAGGAGAGAACAGCAACCGTGTCCCTCTTTAGCACTCTGTAGAGTGTATCCCGTTGTTGGTAAGGACGCCCTAATGAACGAATCGCTTCCTGCAAAGTTTCCACTTCCATGCAGGTGCCACCCACTGCCCCAGCCATTGTTGTAATATGCTCCTCCATTAAGGTGCCGCCGATGTCATTGCAGCCCCATTTCAGGGCTTCCACCGCACCTGCAAGACCGAGTTTCACCCAGCTGGGTTGATGGTTGGGAATCCAATTTCCTAAAAAAATTCGCGCCACAGCAGTCAGCAACAGGGCGTCTTCTAGAATTGGTTGATCTCGCCCCACCCGACGACGCAGCGGTTTGGGGGCTTCTTGACCGACGAAAGGTAATAGGATGAATTCGCTGATCCGGGCAGGATATCCTTGGGCAACAGCAGTTTGTTGGAGCGATCGCAACTTGTCTAAATGCTGCATCTGCTGTTCTGGGGTCTCAATATGACCGGAAAGCATGGTGCTAGTGGTTGGCATTCCCAACTTGTGTGCTGTTCCCACAATTTCTAGCCAAGTTGCGGTATCCAGCTTTTCCGGACAAAGGACGCGCCGCACTTCATCGTTCAAAACTTCCGCCGCAGTTCCCGGCATTGAGCCAACACCGGCATCTCGCAGCGCCGCAATCACCGACTCGTAGCTAAGACCATCTTCCCTGGCAATAAATTGCACTTCCTGGGGGGAGAAGGCGTGCAGGTGCAGTTGGGGAAATTTCTCTTTGATTGTCTTCACCAGTTGCAGGTAATAAGGCAAAGAAGCACCATTAATTTTTGCCCCAAGATGGAGTCCCCCCTGCATACAAATCTCAGTTGCCCCCCGCCGGACTCCATCAGCCGCTTTTTCCAAAATTTGGGGACTCTCTAACCAAAATGCGCCTTCTTCGTCTTCATCCCGGCGAAAGGCGCAGAAACTACAGTGCTGTTCGCAGATATTGGTGAAGTTAATATTGCGATTGATTACGTAGGTGACAGTCTCACCCGCTTGCCTGAGTCGCAGCTTGTCAGATGTTTCCCGAATCGCTGACTGGACATCTGGATCGGTTTGCTTTAATAGTACAACTCCCTCTTCTTGTGACAAATCGCCACCTGCCAGGGCACCCTCAAGAATGGCATCAACAGTTTTAGTCGTCACAGCACTTCCCGGTAAAGTAGGTCACTCTTCTCAATTTTGGCAGTAAATGTTTTTTCTGGGAGTTCGCTAGTAGCGCCAGCAGTCAGTTTCACGGGTTCATCGGGTAGCGAAATTCGCTCTAAACTCAAAATTGTGCCTAATTTTTGACCAAGCCTCTAGGTTGTTTTTTAAAATGACCAATTTTAGGGAAATACCGAGCAATTTAATGGTATGAAATAGAAATTCTTTATAATCGGACACCCATGAGCGCGGTAGCAAATCGGCTGGAGAAAGAGTTAGCTATTGTGTCAGCGAATTGCTTACAAGCATTGAATCAAAATTTATTTTTACTATGCATCCGGAGGGCAGTTTAGTGGAATTATTCGGTTTTTGAAAAGGCTATTGATGAAAACTGTTTCTAAATTAACAGATTTTACTTTGATTTATTAGTTGCGACCATAGTGACCCAGCCTTGATTTCATCTCTATATAGTTTAGACATCACTTCACTAAATCTTTACAACTTCAGGTAAAAAATAGCCCTTATTTGAAGATTTAGTAAAGATAGCCTATTCCTTGTCGTAGAATTTCAGTCTAATTGCGTAAAATATAGCGAACCTATTTTGAGGATTGCCCGACTTTACGTAAGTAGCCAATTTTTACAATACCCAAGTAAAGGGATAGTTGGTAAAAATTATGGGAGGAATCTTTACCCAAACGAGAGCCGGTTGTGAATCTTGTATTTAATATTAATGCTTGTAAATTGAGGGGATAAAAAAATGAGAAATTATATGTCAAAAACGTGGAGAGATGTTACATCTAATCCTAGCGATTCTGATAGTAAGGCTAAAATAAACCAATATAGATTCCCCTTACTCATTATTCTAGCGGGCGTTTTATTTTCACTGTTTTTGCAATCGCAACTCCCAAATGATGTCTTTTTTAGTGGAGATGCTGGGCTTAAAGCTTTGTTAGCGAAACAATTTAGCCGCGGGCAGTTTCGCTTTGACCTGAACTTACCTGTAGAAGACTGGGTTCGGAATCTTTGGCAAAGTGGATTATACCCGTTTCAAGAACCGTTTGTCTATAACAGATTTGGGCACTACTTCATCACCTTTCCGTTTACTTTTCCCCTTGTTACCGCACCTTTCCAAGCGCTTTTCGGCTATAGAGGATTATACGTCGTTCCCTTGATTGCAACTTGGGCTGTATGGGTAAGTTTTTATTTTGCTTGCAGACGGTTGAAATTAAACGCTTTTAGCACAGCGATCGCGCTTGCAATCCTAATTTTTGCTTCCCCTTTATCTATCTATAGCGCGATGTATTGGGAACATAGCCTCGCTGTAGCGCTTTGCTTTCACGGAATGGCAACTTTATTAATACCGGGGACAGAAGGGTTGTCTAAAAAGGATGCTGTATTAAGTGGGATATTTATTGGCTTATCTGTTTGGTTTAGAGAAGAAATTCTAGGCATTGTCGCGTTTTTGGCTGTCCTGGTTTATGCTGCATCTTTTTTAAAATTAAAAAAAGTTCAGTTTTTAGCGAGAAGAAAGGAACTCTTTGTTGTCAGCACATTTTTAACGATTGCCATCTTCTTTGTGTTGAATACATTGATTTATAAGCATCCTCTAGGAATGCATTCCGTTCAGATAGTAGAGAAATTCTCGCTAAGCGATAGATTATTAGTGGCGGTGGCAAATTTTAATCAAATGAGTTCTGGCTTGTTTGAGTATTTTCCCCTAACCTTATTTGCAATTTTATATTTAGGAGTGAGTTTATTTAGCCGACAAAAGCTAAAACTAAGCTTGGGAATGACGGGTATCTATGCAACCTGTTTCTTATTTACTGTGGCGGTTGCGGTAATGGTTCCGGCTGGTGCAGGAGGCAAGCAATGGGGACCTCGGTTTTTGCTGGTTTTGGTACCGCTAATTTGCTTAGTCGCAATCAAAGAGTTTGAATTTGTCCGGAGGTTGGCGAAAGGAAGTATTAAAAAGATAGGTACGGTTATTTTCTTGGTGCTTTTTATCATTGGGGTTTATAAAAACACCTACTCCGGCACAGCTTATCTCAGTAAAAATTATCAAGGCATTTCCCCAGCTATTCAGTTCTTGCGATCGCAACCAGAAACAGTAGTCGCGATGTCCAACCAATATGTTGCTCAAGTTCTCCAAGCACCCCTACTTGAAAAAGTATTTTTCCTGACGAAAGAACCTCAGGATTTACAAACTTTGGGCGAGGCGTTACTTGAGCAGAAAAAAGAGAAGTTTATTTATGTCTGCTATTACACTCGTTCCTGCCAAATCTCTGAGAAAAAGCCTGAAGAGGTAAAGCTGCCTTTAAAAAACCAGCAGTTTACGATGGAATTCTTACCTTTAGGAAAATATGGGAATTATCCTATATTCCAGGCATCGATTGGGCAGCGATCGCCCGCAGCGCCAGCCTCATCCTCTTCTGCGGTTCCTGCCTTCAGCAATCGAAGATAAATTGTTAAGCTGTTTGCCCGTAGCGCCAGCCTCATCCTCTTCTGCGGTTCCTGCTTCATCCCTGTAGAGGGAGGAAGCTAGAAACTATCGAGTGCGTTAGAGGTTGGAATTCTCGCGATCGCACGCAATTTTGAGGAAAGTAGGCGATCGCTTTCCCAAGTTTGAGGCTGGCTGAATACCTTTATCGTATCGATCAGCACTTTGCCTCAGGCTGAACGTGAGGGGTTATCAGGAAACCCAGCACCACTTGCACAGCACAAGCTAAAGCTACCAAACTAACGACTGTAATCGGTGACAAAGCCGCACCCGCGATCGCAATCACTAGAATAAAAGCCGCAGAACCCAAACGATAGGCGGCTAAAATCTTACGATGTCGCTTTGTCCCTAAAGTACAGGTAATCAGGTGAATCACCGCCAAGGCTATCAAACACATCGTCACAGCGCCGCAGATCAGCCATCGTTCGTTACTGGGTAACGCTCCTGCCGTTTTGCTGGACACGACAATATGCTCCACACCTACACCAGCAGCAGCAATGCCAATGGCGAGGGGTAAATGGGAATAGAGCCAGATTAAACCAAAGTTCAGGTTGCCAGTTCCCATCCTCCGCAGGGGTGAGCCATCCACGCTGTCAAAGTAGATCCACCACAGGCTAAAAGCAACTATCATCCCTAGCACAGCCACAGTGGCAGATGCAATACCCCATTGCAGCTGAGAAACGCCTTTGACTACGCCAATCACCGCCTCACCCAACACGATAATCGTAAATAAGCCTAAACGTTCTGGGATGTGTGAAAAGCTCGGCGGCACCTTGGCAGCCAACTGTCTGGCGGTGAGAGGTGTGCCAAAGTCAATCAGAAATCCCAATCCCCAAAGCCAAAACCGCCAAGGAATTGGGACAAAAATTGAGATTAGCCAGATGGCGGCGGCGATGCTAAAGCCTATCACGTACCAAGTTGTCAACTTCCGCGCTGCCACGACAAAGTATCCAGCACTTAGATACTGGAAAATTAAAATACATCGAACAGTTACGTAGGAAAGGGCAAAGCCGTCGGAAGTTTTTCCTAAGCCGTAATGCACGTTTACTGCCAGCACTGCGATCGCAATCATTTGCAGTAATGTCAGCAGTCGGTGTCCTAAGTCGTCAGTATCGAACCGACTTGCGTAAAAAGTCGCCCCAACCCAAGACCACCAAATCGGCACAAACAGCAGCATATAACCCAAAAAACCCAGCAGCGAGACGTGTTCGTTGAGATTATGCGCCACTTCCGCGATCGCTGCCACAAATACCAAGTCATAAAAGAGTTCTAACCAAGTCGCGCGGCGTTCTTTTTCGTTCTCTTCAGGCGTCCGCAGGCGGGGAGGTTGCCACAAAGTTTTAATCATCTTGCACTCTCTAATTTCCGAGAGGATTATGCAGATAATATCCCATAGAAAATCGAATCTTTCTGTAGCGATCGCATTCAGCCGCCAATTGGTCTAAATCCGACTTGGCAAGGCTACCCGTAGGCAAGTGAAGCATCGCATTCAACCACCGGGAATCCCGATGGTACAGATAAATCTTTTGCGTAAACAGATATTTTGCGCCCATGATAGCCGTGTCAAAAAGTTGCGCGATCGCCACCGGATACTACTACTCTTAAGGGAGTAAAACCCGCTCCAGTTCTAGGTCTCAGGTCTTTTGTTAGGCGTTTAAAATAGAAGTAAGGGACAAAATAAACATTCTTCTAAATGAAACTACAATCATCGGTTTTAGTCCATCTAGGATTCGGAAAATACGTGCGCTCCGACCAGGTGACAGCAATTATCCCCATCGAGGAAGAGCGCGGACCGGGGCGGCGAACCTTCGTTCATCTACAGGGGGAAGCTGACCCGATTGTTGCCTCGCGGGCTGAAGACACTATCATTCGTGACTTGGTGCAAGAACCGCGTGAAGTCACCCAAGCGCGTCAACAGCAAGAAATTCTCCAAGATTTATTGGTGGATTTGAGCAACGTTAACTCAACGGTGCGTCGGATTAGCCGTGATGAAGGCGGTCTGGATCTGGAACTGTTGGAACGACGCATCCGCCAAGTTTTAGAGAATTAAGGTCATCGGGAAGGGGCGATCGCGATCGCCCCTGACTTCAGCTCCAAATTGATCAATACGCAGAATCTGACAGTATGCACGCGATCGCAAACAACATTTCATTCCCAGAAGCGCCATCCACTCGGTTGTGGATGCCGGAGCGAGTTTTATTCACACCCTCTGCCTTAGATGAGCCTTACGGTCAGCAGATACTTTCTCGCGTCCAGTCGCTCAATTTACCTATCGAAGAGTTGCCGCGAAACCGCCTGACTGGTTTACGTGGCGAGAGCGATCGCGATACCTACAACATTGCTAAGCGTACCCTCGCTGTCGTCACCGCACCGCCTAGTTCCTTCAAACTCAGCCCCATCCCTCCATCGGCTGACTGGCAATTTCACATCGCGGAAGGCTGTCCAGCACACTGTCAATACTGTTATTTAGCTGGTAGTTTATCAGGGCCACCAGTAATTCGCGTCTTTGCGAACTTGCCGCAAATATTGGAGAATCTAGCAGCTTACGAAGGAAGCGACGCCACAAGTTTTGAGGTTAGCTGCTACACCGATCCCTTGGGCATTGAACATTTAACTGGCAGCCTTGCAGAATGTATCCGCTACTTTGGCACGCGGACGAACGGACATCTGCGTTGGGTTTCCAAGTTCGATGCGGTGGATGAATTACTCGACTTACCACACAATGGTCACACCCGTTGTCGAATCAGTGTGAATGCCGATCCGGTGTCTCGGCGGTTTGAAGGCGGTACAGCCTCAGTCGCTTCCCGGCTGCAAGCTTTGCGGCGGTTGGCTTTACCTCGATCTTCTGGCGGTGGCGGGTATCCAGTGGGTTTAGTGATTGCACCGATTATGCCGATAGAGGATTGGGAGACACACTACACTCGTTTGCTTGACTCGATTAGCGAAGCACTCGATTTCGATTGTGACCTGACTTTCGAGTTGATTTCCCACCGCTTCACCCCTGGCTCAAAAGAGGTTTTGCAAACTTGGTATCCCCAATCAAAGCTGGACATGGATGAAGAAACACGCACTGTTAAGCGTAACAAGTTTGGCGGCACCAAGTATGTTTATGGCACTGACACGATGAAGACGCTACGGCGCTTTTTTGAAAGTGAGATTACGAAGCGCTTTCCCCAAGGTCGCATTCTCTACTGGACTTAGGATTTCTAGCTAAATCTAATCTTATTCGCTGACCAAAATTATAGGTCAGCTTTTTTATATTTTGAGCGAGTTTGCCAAGGGGGAGAATGCGATCTCTCTGGAGAGCTTATCCAGCTAATTCCTGTTCTTCGGCGTCTACACCCTTTGCTTTAGCCAATACTACGCAATCGTGCTGACTCATTTATATCTGCGACGAAGGAAAAGAAGCGACTGGGTTTCTATTAATTATAATTTTTCTCTCCAATTTATATTGGGCAATAACCAGCTTAAGGCATATCCCAGATTTTTTTTGCTAACCGAGTTAGCATTTCCTGGCGGCGATCAATCGATTTAGAATTCCAAATTTCAAAGGTTTCTAACTCTTTCACTGCGCGGTCTACTGCTGTATTTTTTCCAATTTTCACTTTCTCCCCTATCGATCTAGTCAGCAAAAGTCTCGACTTTGTATATGCTTCTTTCTTCTCTTCAAACGTTTTGTTTACCACTGAAGCATTAATTGTTTTTTCAAGTAACGTCAAATTTCCAAGACGCTTAATATAACTATCAATATCCTTAGGCTTATCAAATAAGTCCTTGATACTTGATAAGGGATTTTGAGGTTGAATATGTTCAACTTCTACTTGCTTATTGTTGATATAGGTTTTTAAGTCAATAATAGACCCATCACTACCATAAGCACTCTCGTCAACATATTGTGTTAATTTTGCTAGAATGTATCGCAACTGTGATTTGGGAACAGAAGACTCTTCTAGCTTACTAAAAGTGAGTTCAAAGCGAGCAGCCACTTTTTGTTTTTCCGGTTGAATATGATGGGTAATGAAATTACTAAATTCTACTGGTTGTGTAACTTTCCGCAGTTCTGAACACCACTGAGTAAAACGTCGCTCGAAGTTGCTAGTGGGTTCGCGTGTAAGCAGGTATGCAAAAAAAATATTTTCAACCTGCCGACATAATTCTACAAAACAATCTTTAGGCAAGTGGCGACCGGATAATAGTATCATCAGAGGCATCCGGACAGCACTACTAATATTACGGATATTTTCCAGGTAACGATTTTTTTTGCCTTCTATATCCTTACCATCCATAAAATTAACGTAAGCTTGGGCAGTTTCAAGCAACTCATCAACAAAAGCTATTGGGTTATTTTCATAATAAGTTTTATTTGTTTTGCTTGAAAACCAACCATATATTCCGTTTTCTTTCAGCGCTTCTACATTTTCATAACGTGCCAATATAAAATAACGTAAAAATCTCATAGGATTTTCTTTTGCTCTAAACAAAATATCAACCATTGTCTTCCATTTTTGTTTAAGAATGTCATATTCTTTTTTCGGGGTTTCCATAAACATTAGATTTTTTACTAAGTCTATGGCATCGAGATTAACACCGCGATTGTTGATTGTTGCAAAAACTCTCAACGCATCCGCTAAAGTTGCAGTTTTCACTCTGACAAGCACGACATTCTTAGTAAAATAAGCATAAAATTTTTTAATTGTCGGAATATCTAAATGACTTTGACCAAATGCACTATCAAGCATTTTTTTTATCTCCTCATAGGCATTTTTAATGTTTTGTGCTGAGGATGTGTTTGGAATTTTATTTAAATCTTCTTTTTGAGCAATTTTTTCCAAAACGCCACAACTATCTGCATATTGAAGCGTAACTCGATACCGAAACACATTATTTCCTTCTTCATCAATATCTGTGGATGCAATCTGACTGGTTAGTAACTCAATAGATTCGTCTTGCTTAATTTCCTGCAAATAGTCTCTTATAGCACAGAGAACTACGTAGGCTGTCGTAATACGCTGTTGACCATCAATTACTTCATATAAACCGTCTGGCAAAACACAAACAATAATGCTGCCAATAAAATATTCTGAAACTGCGCCAGAGTCATTTGAAGAAAACTCTCCATAGATATCCTGGAAAAACTCAGTAACGTGTTCCTTTTCCCAAACATACTCGCGTTGGTAACTCGGAACCACATAGAAGTCATTGAAAAGCTTACCAATACTAAGGTCTTGAGATTCAATCGTTGCCATGCAGTATTCTCAAAAACGAATTAACTAATTACGTGAATGCGCGCACTCTTAGGAAAGTGATGGCTTCCACCCCCTCTAGTTTATATCTGCCTGCTTTGGACAGAATAGTTTCCACACCCTTGACAGTTATGTAGTATATCTGTAGTATTATAGTTGCCGCACAAGGCAAATGTCTTTTCATGGCTCTGGTAAGGCAGAGTATTTGTCCTATGATTCCCCGAACGCGCATCCGTAATATTGGAATTTCTGCTCACATCGACTCTGGTAAAACAACCCTCAGCGAGCGGATTCTGTACTACACGGGCAAAATTTACAAGATTGGCGAAGTTCGGGGAGGTAGCGATCGCGCGACGTTGGACTACATGGAGTTGGAGCAACAGAAAGGCATTACCATCACTTCAGCAGCGACAACTTGCGTATGGAATGATACGCAGATTAACCTGATTGATACCCCCGGACACGTAGACTTCACAATTGAAGTGGAGCGTGCATTGCGGGTTCTCGATGGTGCGATTATGGTGCTGTGCGCGGTTGCTGGTGTGCAATCGCAATCTATCACCGTAGATCGGCAGATGAAGCGATACCGAGTGCCGCGTATTGCCTTCATTAATAAGATGGATCGGACGGGTGCAAATCCGTTCCGAGTCGTGCGATCGCTGCGAGAAAAACTAGGTTTGAATCCGGTACTGCTTCAGTATCCTATTGGCAGCGAGGATAAGTTTGAAGGCGTCATTGATTTGATTGAAATGACGGCAAACTATTTTGCTGGAGAAAAAGGCGAACTTCGCGTCATTAAGTCGATTCCCGAACACTTACAGGAGGAGGCAAAAGAAGCACGAGAAAAGATGCTCGATCAACTCTCTATGTTCTCCGAACCGATGATGGAGATGCTACTTGAGAGCGAAGAAATTCCCAAAGGAATGATTTGGGAAACCCTTCGTCGGGCAACTTTAAGCTTGCAATTAACGCCAGTTCTGATGGGTTCCGCCTTCAAAAATAAGGGAGTTCAGAACTTATTAGATGCTGTTGCTCTTTACTTGCCGTCTCCAGTGGATAGAGAGGTGGTGAAAGCGATCGCGATTTCGACCAATGAGCCGATTCCTGTCTATCCAGACACGGAAGCCGCACTGGTTGCCTTGGCTTTCAAAATCGCCAAAGATGAGTACGGACAACTGACTTATACCCGCATCTATTCCGGGACGCTGCGCGAGGGACAACGCATCTACAACACTCGCACTAACCAACGAGTGCTAGTGAGCCAAATTGTGCGGATGCACGCGAACAAACGCGAGGAGGTCGAAACTGCTGCCGCAGGGGATATTGTAGCTCTGCTGGGTGTAGACTGCGCTTCTGGCGATACGTTCTGCTCGGACGGAACTAACCTCTCTTTGGAGGGGATATTTGTGCCGGAACCCGTGATGACGCTAGCGATCGCGCCCAAGAAACGGGAAGATGCCGATCAAATGTCAAAAGCGCTCAATCGCTTTACACGGGAAGATCCCACCTTCCGCGTCAGCATCGATCCGGAGTCCAAGGAGACCCTAATTTCGGGGATGGGCGAACTGCATCTAGAAATCTACATCGAACGCATGAAGCGGGAATACAACGCCGAAGTGAACGTCGGTGCCCCCGCCGTAGCTTACCGCGAAACCGTTACCCAGTCGGCAACCTTCGACTACAGGCTCAAGAAGCAAGGTGGTGGTCCCGGTCAGTATGCTCATGTTATCGGTCGGATTGAACCCTGTGAAGACCCGTTTGCGTTCGAGAATCGGGTGGTTGGGGGTGCGATTCCCAAAGAATTCATCCCCGCTTGCGAGAAAGGTTTCCGCGAAGCGATCGCTAGCGGACATCTCATCGGTTATCCGATTGTTGGTGTCAAAGCGATACTAGAAGCGGGTTCCTACCACGCGATTGACTCTTCGGAAATGGCATTCCGAACTGCGGCTAGTCTTGCACTCAAGCAAGCTTTTGCCAAAGCAGCGCCAGTGATCCTCGAACCGATTATGCTCGTGGAAGTGGAGACACCTAACGAGTTTGTCGGGCGAGTGCAGGGCGATCTCTCGTCTCGTCGCGGCGTCCTGCTGGGTTCTGAGACGATGGAAAACTACGCCGTCATCCGTGCCGAAGTGCCGTTCGTGGAAATGTTCGGTTATTCTGCACAGTTGCGATCGCTTTCTTCCGGTCAAGCTAACTTTTCAATGGAGTTTGCCTCCAACAAGCCGGTACCCGCCAACCTGCAACAGCAACTGATGGAAAATGCCGCCCATCTGCGCGGCTAAAGCCTGCATCTGAAAATAGCACTAAGGAGTGTTCGCGTAGCGGCACTCTCTTCGCAGACTGAGGACTAAATTTTAGTTCTCAGTCTTTTCTTTGCACTCATAAAATGGAGTAACACACTCAAGGAGTGCCTGATGAGCCAAACTACTACCGATCGAGTCCGTTGGACAGTTGCCGATCTGGAGTTGTTGCCAGATAACGGGAATCGCTATGAGATTGTGGATGGAGAATTATTTGTGACACGCGCACCACACTGGGGTCATCAAAGAGTATGTAGCAACATTTGTACAGAGTTGAATTTTTGGTCGCGACAGACTGGTTTAGGAGAATCTGTAAGTGGTGCTGGCATCATTTTTACAGATGCTGATAACGTGATTCCTGACGTAGTTTGGGCAAGCAAGGAACGATTAGCTGCTGTGTTGGATGATGCAGGGCATTTAACCGCAGCACCAGAGTTGGTGGTTGAGGTGCTATCTCCAGGCGAGGAGAATGAACGCAGAGATAGACAGGTGAAACTGAAACTCTACGCATCGCAGGGAGCTAGGGAATACTGGATAGTTGATTGGCGTTTGCAGCAAATTCAGATTTATCGACGAGAGGGGGCAACATTGGTGCTAACAGCGACATTATTTGCCAGCGATGAACTGACTTCGCCCTTGCTTGCCGGTTTTACTTGTCCTGTGGCGCAGTTGTTTAGTTAGAAGTTAGCGGAAATTAGCGATCGCAATTTGCCTTGAATTGTAAACCCAAGATGAATCGAATAGCACAACAAAAAATTGCTAGATGTTATTGTTGCAGAGACAGCCATCGTTAGTGATTGTCGTACTTAAAAATCTTTCTAAAACCCACCGCAATTGCCAATTTCAAAAGATGCTTCACTGCTACGGTTACTGCTGCCAGCAGAAGGCAAATTGTGATGATTCCTATTTGCCTTTTTGCTTTTATCTTTAATATCAGGCAAACTTAGTTTAACGTGAGTTCGGGTTAAGCAGGCAAGGCAGCATCGTTGATCAGGGAGGGCTTCTTGGGCTGGTGGCAGTAGGCAATTAAGCCGGCTATCAAATTGACGGCAAAGTTGACAGGA
>NZ_JAMPKE010000059.1:0-17788 GCF_039961955.1 Trichocoleus sp. DQ-A1 | reverse complement strand
GGATGCGACCATTTTTGACGGTTTGAGTAGATGCACAAATGGGACAGACGGGCATAAGAGGAAAATATCACAAAGAAACTCTTCTTCTCCATCATTACATCTTGGGCACTACCTTTTTTTTATATGTGGTCTTGGGGGCGCTTCTTTCTGAATCCCGATCGGGAGCGAAATATAAATAGCGGTGCAATCCTACCAGCGACAGACAAGCGGTAGCACAGGGCGGAAATCTGCTTGCTGTTGCTGCAACTCCCGATCAAAGCCAAGTTCGAGAAGATACTCCTCTCCAAGGCTTAAATCCACCAAGTTAGCATCGGCGATCGCTTTGAGTTCTGTAGAGGGTTTGTCTGCATAAGGACTCACGAATTTCACGCGAGTAACCTTGCACAAACCCGAAGTATGTTTCAAAGGTTGACTTTTGTTAATCTCAAAATTGTCTGGTCTTTCACCAAAGGACAGATAGAAGAGCATCGGCTCAGTTATTACATTGGAGTTCCTCCCCATAGGAATACTCAACGACTCTGGTAGATATGGTGGATGATACTCCCAGGTTGAGAAGGGAAGACTACTGACCGGATGGGATGTCGATCGCAAACAAAACCCAAATGGGCAAGCACCCCGCTTTCGGTCTACCCATCGTTCCCATATATGTATCTCAGAAATAGGGGTAGATTGTGCCTCTTGTGAGTTGTGTACCCACAGCAATTCCAACATGACGTTATGGAAGAAGAAGCGACGATTGGCTGTACCCTGCCCCGGATGAAGGTTGGGCGTTCCTTCAGTTAAGCCAAAGGCTATTAAACCATCGGCTTCAGGAGCGTCAATATCAGTACAAATAAACAGATGATCGAGTTCAAATGCCATATTCAGGGATGCTGGTGAGTAAGATTTAAATGCAGCAGATAACCTCAAATTTATCAAGGTTCTGTTGCGCCCAAACACAGGCGATGCCTGGAATAGCCAGGATCTCTACAAGTTATGGGATATAGGAGATAGACAGCCTAGAAGCGATCGCTCCTGCCCAAAACCAGTCGGGTAGGCTGACAAAAGCTCGGAGTCACTGTGCGATAGGGTTTTGTCCTCTTGAACAATTAGCAATTAGCATTTAGAAATTTAAGCCTCAAGACAGTGTATGTCTCGCCGCAGACAAGATTAAGCTGAGTCACGTAAGCTAAACCTGTTTGGGGAAGTACGTATGAGTGCTGAAGAACCTAAAGAAGAAAACACGAATCAATCAGACGAAACACTAGAACCAGAAGTGGAGGCAGCGATCGCTAAGATCAAACAGCCTCCGTCAATCAACGAAACTCTGTTGAATGTAGAGCCAGGTGAACTGAAGAATAACCCGGCAGTGGCACCTCAAATGTACAACGAAGGTGAAGATTTGAGGGATGATTTGAAACGGGATTAAGCAAGGTGCAGATAATGCCAGAAAGCATTGATGCTGCCTATGATTGAGCCTGGTGTTGCCAACCTTTCTCGGACTATGCTGCCTGTAATCTACTCAGATGAGTTTCTCGAGCACGACACGGGTCGATCCCACCCAGAACGACCCGCACGCCTGACGGCAATTGTGAACGCTTTAAAAGCTGCGCCTTGGGCAGCTCAAATTGACTGGCAGCTGCCAACGCCAGTAGAGAACCGTGCGATCGCGCCGATTTTACAACAAGTCCACACTCAACAACACATTGAGAAAGTCCGGCAGATTGCCCAGAATGGTGGCGGATATTTGGATGGTGGCGATACCCTCGTTTCCCCCCGGAGTTACGATGTGGCAATGCTTGCAGCCAGCGCGTGGCTGGATGGGGTAGATCGCGTCCTCGCTACCAATAACCCAGCTTTTGTGCTGGCACGTCCCCCCGGACACCATGCAGAACGCAATTATGGCATGGGGTTTTGTTTATTTTCCAATGCAGCGATCGCAGCCTACTACGCCCTCGAACAACCCAGCATCAATCGCGTTGCTATCCTCGACTGGGATGTTCATCACGGCAACGGCACGCAAAATATTGTAGAAACCCACCCCCAAATTGCCTACTGTTCCTTGCACCAATCTCCTTGCTATCCCGGCACCGGACAAGCTTCCGAACGCGGTATCCACAACAATGTGCTGAATTTCCCCATGTTTCCTGGCAGCACAATCACTGAATACCAACCGCTTTTTGAGCAGAAGATTGTACCCTTTTTAACCAATTTTCAGCCAGATTTGCTGATAGTCAGTGCTGGTTATGACGCGAATGCAGATGACCCATTAGCCAGTATGAACCTGCAACCACAAGATTATGGGTTGTTTACCGATTATTGTCTGCAAGTAACTCGTCGGATTGTTTTTGGTCTAGAGGGTGGTTATGACCTCTCATCATTAGCGAAATCTATTCTATCGACGATTGAGCGATGTTTAATATAGGCTTTTTGCGCTCAGTTTTTGCAGCAGATTTTGACACGAATTGCTCTGATTAAACTCGCTTTTCAGAGGCTCTAGTTTAGATTCTCAATTTGATATTATTGACTCCCAACTCTTTAACTTTTTCCACTCCAAGCAATGGGTGGACTGGGATAGGATGCCGAGTAAGAAGCACTAGGGCGAGTTTTCGTTTCTTCGTCTAGGACTTTCACAACTTTGTTGTAAATTTCTTCTGCCTGTTGCAGAGAATCACCAATACTGGTTAATCCCAGCTTGCCGAACTCGGAAAGACAACCCATGAGATGGAAAACGGTGCCGGTTTCTGTACTGGTATCAAAGTGCAGCCGTTGGTGGGCAATAATATCCATCAAATCATTCGGCAACAGCCCTACATAACGTTCTTTTTGGAGGTTGTCGGTAGCAACATAGTATTTTGGGCGACCTTGTTGGCTGTAGAACAAACCCGTGGAACTGTCATAGCGACCGTTGGTTAAAAACTTGAGGGTCATAAACGGGTGGGTCGTCCCGCCCTTCCGCAAATTGATTTCAATCGCTTGGATGTCCCACTGCTCGCCAGATTTTTCGGGGTGATGACAGGCGATAAAGTCCACCCCAAAGCGTTCTAAAGCTCCTTTTTTTGCCAAATTTCGCCCCACACGCAATCCTAAGTCCTGCAAGCGCAGGCGGTAAGCTTCATCGGCGGGGAAGTTGCAACCGAGATAAATCTGACCATCTGGGCCACCCAGAATTTGGTCGTGGGTGGAGAGAATTTCTACCTCTCCATTGGGGTCAATGCGACCTTGAACGCTAGGCGATCGCTTATGCTCTCCTTCAATAAAAGCTTCTACAATTGCCCCTAACTCTGGGATACGGCTGGAAAAATTTTCCCAAGTTTCTGCCTTGGCTTGAAAGCTCAAGGAAGAAAAGCGATCGCTGATAGCGGCAACCCTTTCGGCATGGGAGGCTTCTCCGGGTGCTACATTTTTGATCGGTCTGAGATCCAGTAGCGCATTTCCCTCCCCGGAAAATCCTTCATTGAGTTTGACAACCATCCGCTTTAACTGGGGTTGGCGTTCCCATAATTCGGCTGCTGCTACACCCAAGTCTTCTGCATTCCAGACACTGTCGCTGCCATCGGGATGAGGAACCCCACACTCGGCAAAGATTTTCCGGCTGCCGCTTTTGGTGCCCCAGGTGAGTAAATCAGGATCGAGCGCCAGAAGGGGAATGCCCATCTGTACTGCCAAATCTCGCTCTAGGAGTGTGGAATTGTAACAGATCATGTAAGATTTTTCGGGGCGCAAGGCTTGCCGCATCCGCTCCATCAAGCGAGGGCGCTCTAATATCTTTTGAGTCAGAGGTTTGGCTGAGGAATCGTAGGTAGAAAATAGTAACAAGCGATCGCGTGCATGAGAAAACGGAATTCCCGGCAACAGTTGCAAGTAGTAATCAATCACAATCGGCGGTAACGGCTGTGAAGTTACATAAATTAGCCGCGTGCGCGGGTGTCGCAGGCGAATTAAAGAAAAAAGCAGCCGCTCTTCATAATTGAGAAAGCCCTGAATTTTGAGCAGTTCCCGCTGATCGAGGCTGACCGAAGGAATCACTAAAATATCGTAGTCATCGCTGTCGAACAAATCGACTCCCTGCCAGCGATCGCGCAGTTGGGCTTGAAGCAGTTGAAACTGCTCCGCCTGCTTAGAGGAATTCTCTACACCTTGCATTACCATAGACCTCCGCCTTGCTCCCAACGCTGCCCCTATCAGCGATTTTACCCAGATAAGGGGGAAAATATGGGCTTTGCGACACAAAACTGTAATTCTGCTTGACTGATGGCGCGAGTTGGAAACAAACAAACAGATTCCGCCTCGGCTGTTTCCAAAAAAAAGATACCCTCACTAAACCCGTAGATTTGAGGATAATGCGGGATTTTGATGAAGTTTAAAGTTTAATCCAATCTACTTGGGAACCCCCGCCGTCAGTACCTCATGTCCTGATTCAGTAACTAACACATCATCTTCAATGCGGATACCAATCCCACGCCACCTGTCATTAATTGCCGGTTGCCCCTCGGCTGGTTCTACATCCAGTCCAATATATAGACCCGGTTCCACTGTTAGCACATGACCGGGTTGCAAACTCTGCCAAACTTCTTCCCCGTGCTTATAAACACCAGCATCATGGACATCTAAACCCAGCCAATGTCCGGTGCGGTGCATATAAAAGGGTTTATATTTCTCCTCTTTGATAATTTCTTCAATATCACCTGCCAGGAGTCCCACATCGATTAAACCTTCGACCAAAACGCGCACTGCCGTGTCGTGACCTAAGTTGTAGGGATTTCCGGGTTGAACTTGCGCGATCGCCTGTAACTGCGCTTCCAATACAATGTCGTAAAGCGTCTTCTGTTCTGGCGTAAACTTGCCCCCGACCGGAAATGTGCGCGTGATGTCGCCGTTGTAGTAGTCGTAGCAACAACCCGCATCAATTAGCAGTAACTCGTTATCCTGCATCTGCCGATTATTCTCAATGTAGTGCAGCACGCAAGCATTCGCGCCAGAGGCAACAATTGAGGGATAAGCTGGCCCCATTCCACCCCGTTTTCGGAAGATGTGTTCTATCTCCGCCTGGACTTCGTACTCGTAACGCCCCGGTTGAGCGAATTCTCGCGCCCAGTTGTGAGCTTCTGCTGAGATGTCAGCCGCACGACGCATCAATTCTATCTCGGCTGGACTCTTCACCAGTCGCATCCCGTGAAGCACCGGATTGGTGTCTTCAATCGCAATGGGTCCCGTACCCCGCTTGGGATAACCCGCCATCAACCGCTGCCAGTGGGTGAGGATAGTCTCATTGAAAGCGCGATCGCGTCCCAAATGATAATAAATCCGGTCGGCTTTTTCTAAATACTGAGGTAGTTTCTCATTTAGTTCTGCAATCGGGTAAGCTTCATCCGCCCCATAGAATTCTTTTGCCTTTTCCACCCCGACCCGATATCCTGTCCAAACTTCCTTATCTCGTTCCTTTGGCTGGACAAACAATACAAATCGGTGTTCTGGATGGTGGGGCGCTAAAACTGCCACCGCCTCTGGTTCATTAAATCCAGTTAAGTAATAAAAATCACTATCCTGCCGAAAAGTGTACTCAACATCGTTGTGCATGACAGCCACTGGGGCACTCCGAAAGATGGCAGTGCCGTTGCCAATTTTCGCCATCAACTGCTCGCGACGCGCTGCGTATTCTGCTTGCATAATCTCAACTACGTATCTTTGTTTTTCTAGGTGGTCGAGTCAGTCGAATTGACCAATATATTTTCAAGGTTATACTATGAGAGATTTGGTAACAAATCTTTATAGGGTGTACTCGAATACAACTCAAATTAAAATTTTCTGAATCGTTAGCGATTTTTTCAGGGGATTGGCTGCGCGATCGCTAATGACTGGATTCGACGGAACGATACTCCCGATCGACTCTTGCATCTATTAAATGAGAACAAAAATATTTCAGATAACAAAAAAACCGCTTCCATCTCGCTTAGCAATTTTACAAACGAATGATAGAGGCAACTATGACTCGCTTCCCCCTTCAAGAACAAGATGAAGTCACAGATTTAAAGGTCAAAACAGTATATAACGAAATTTTGTCTGAATTAGGGTTTGGCATCATTCCCAACATTTTCAAATCAATGGCGATAAATCCCGATGTGCTGGAAGGGAATTGGAAAAAATTCCGCGCTACCATCCTGCAAGGAGATGTGCCCCGCACCCTGAAGGAAATGGTGGGAGTTGCCATCTCTCAAGCTCACAACAGCCCCTATGCCCTCAACGTTCACTTGCATGGATTATCTGCTCTAGGAATGAGCGAGGAAGTTCTCCGGACATTGGTTTCAGACTTTGCTGCCTGTCCCCTCCCCAAGCGCGAAAAAGCAGTCATTAGTTTTGGCTTACTTGCCGGGACTAAACCCCAGGAACTGACCGCAAAAGATTACCAAAATCTCCGAGAGTTGGGGCTAGATGACTCAGAAATCTTCGAGATTATTGCGACTGCTGACTTATTTACCAGCATAAATCGATACACAGATGCGATCGCTCTCGAAATTGACCAATTGTAAATTGCCAGTTTTCTCGTGAGTCCGTATTTTCTTGAGAATGTCGTTCGTTAAATTTCAGGAAAAACAGAATCATCCCAATAATGGGCAATACCCATGACTCTTTCCCTCCGTTTGATAGTAGCAATGAGCTAGAAAAACAAGCTCGCGAACCACTACTGCTGATAGCCCGCCGTCTGCTTGCGGAAGCCCAAGCTCTTTCCAGCCGCATCGCCGCTGTCAATGAAATTGCGACAGCGATTAACCGTACCCTGGATATAGACGAGATTTTGCGGGTTGTTGGTAAACAAGCTAAATGGCTCTTGGATTTCGAGCATTGTAGTGTCTATATCTGCACCGATACCAGTTCTTGCCGCCTCGTAACCCTATTTGGCGCTCCTCTAGAGTTGACTGCCACGATTGTCGCAGAGGACAGCCCTTTAGGTCGTGCAATGAAAACAGGTCAATCGCAACTGATTCGAGAAGGCTCTCCATCTGTTTTTCTGCACTCTTATGCTTCCCAAATATTCGTCCCCCTACAGAGCGATCGCCAAGTCATTGGTACTATCAACTTTGCGACTACCCAAGCCCACGCTTACACACTGGAAGATTTACGCATTAGTTATTTACTAGCCTTGCAAGTATCGGCAGCAATTCGTAATGCCAGTGGCTTCGCCCAATTAAATCAGCTATATGCCCAACTAGAGGCAGAAAAACGCAAATCTGAGCAACTGTTACTGAACGTACTTCCTGTACGTGTAGCCGATGAATTAAAACGCACTGGCAGAGTTAAACCCGTGCATTATGACTCTGCCTCAGTATTGTTTACCGACTTTAAAGATTTCACTCAATTAGCCGAACAACTCACTCCCGAAGATTTAGTAAATGAATTAGATTATTGCTTTTCTTGCTTCGATATGCTCATTGAAACCCACAAGTTAGAGAAATTAAAAACAATTGGTGACAGTTATATGTGTGTTGGAGGAATTCCCACTCCTAACCGCACGCATGCAATTGATGCTGTACTAGCCGCCTTACAAATTCAAGCCTTTATGCAATGGCGGCGGCTCGAAAAAATCAAAAATAATCATCCCTATTGGGAAGTCCGCATCGGCATCCACTCAGGACCCTTGCTAGCGGGTGCGATTGGTCATAATAAATTTTCCTATGATGTTTGGGGCGATACGGTTAATACTGCCTCCAGAATGGAATCCTGTGGAGTTTGTGGCAACATTAATATTTCAAAAGCCACGTTTGAGTTAGTGAAAAATTTTTTTGATTGTGAATATCGGGGAAAAGTCAATGCAAAAAATAAGGGTGACATTGATATGTATCTTGTCACCCGCCTCAAAAAATGCTTTTCCCTAGATCCCACCGGATTGTTACCCAATGAGGATTTTAATCAACTTTATGCGGCAATCCAATCGGGGCATCCTGATTAGTCATTAGCCATTCACTAAATAATAACTGGGGACTCATCACGCATGATTGTTTAAAACTTATAACTCATCACTGCGATCGCAGTGCCATTTTCTGGCAAATCCGTTGATTTAACCGTCAAAGTATCACTATTGACCCGACGCACCGGCATTCCATCCATCAATGCCAAAAATTCATCCACGGAGATAATATCGCAACTCGCAGCATCGGCGGCTTGGGTACGGTAATGCGTGGGAATCACCAATTTGGGATTGAGGACTTGTACTGCCTGCATGGCTTCCTGAGGCGTGTAGGCTTTGTCACTTCCGCCTACGGGTACTAACAAGACATCGGGACGTCCCATCAGGATTTTTTGCTCAATATCAATCGGTGCAGCAGCACCGCCTAAATGCAGAATATTGATTCCTCCTTGCGTCCAACGCCAAGCCACGTTCGTGCCAAACCGGCGTCCACCGTTGCGATCGTGGTTAATGCTCATTCCTTGAATTTTTAGGTTGTCAACTTGGTAAACTCCCGGTTTATATAAAAACTGGGGATTCCCTGGCAACCCTTCCACCGCCCCTTCATCAAGTAATAGGCTGCTGACTAACACTAAATCCGCTGGCACCTTCGATGAACGATACCCAGCCGTACAGCCCAGCTTCTGAAAGGGATTCGCCAAGACTCGTTTACCACTTCCAGTAAACAAAAAGCTGGTATGCCCCAGCCATTTAACAGACACAGATCCACCAGGTGTTGCCGCCTGATAAGTCTGAAATCCAGAAGCCAAGCCTGTTCCTAAGGCTGTAAGCAAACCCGCCCCAGCATAGCGCATCAACTGTCGCCGTTTCATCAGAATTTAGTCCTCAGTCATTAGTCATTAGTCCTTTGCTAATCGCTAATGCTTAATTGACCAATGAACAATTAGCCATTAGCCATTAGCACTAAAGCGATTCCAGGAAGTTTCGCAGCAGTTGCTTTCCTGAAGCCGTCAGAATACTCTCCGGATGGAATTGGACGCCCTCAATATGCGGATAGTTCCGATGCCGGACGCCCATGATGGTTCCGTCGTCTACCCAAGCCGTAATTTCCAGGACATCTGGGCAGCTGTGTCGGTCAATCACCAAACTATGATACCGGGTAGCGGTAAAGGGATTGTCTAATCCTCGAAATACGCCGACACCTGTGTGATGAATTGGAGAAGTTTTGCCATGCATCAACATGGGTGCAGAAACAATTTCACCGCCGAATACTTGACCAATGCCTTGATGTCCCAGGCAAACGCCCAAAATGGGTACCCCGGAACCCATCTTTTGAATTAACTCCAGGGAAATTCCGGCATCTTCTGGACGCCCTGGTCCCGGCGAAATCACAATTCCATCGGGTTTAAGCTTTTCGATTTGCTCAAGGGAGATTTGGTCATTGCGATACACCTGAATTTCAGATGCTACTGGCAGTTCAGCGCCAAGTTCTCCCAGATACTGCACCAAGTTATAGGTAAAACTGTCGTAATTATCAATAACCAGAATCAAATGTAAACTCCTTGTGAGTCAGAAGCCTTCAACTCAAAACTCAAAACTACTTAGCGCAGCATCGACTGAATCCGAATTACAAGGGGTGGCAAAAGCAGCGAACCAGCGACCAATACCGACACGAGTGCCGAAACCAGAACGGCACCAGCAGCACAGTCTTTAGCAATTTTGGCAAGCTCATGGTAAGCCTGCTTAACCGTTAAGTCAACAACTGACTCAATTGCCGTATTCAATAACTCCAGCGCCAACACTAGCCCAATTGTTATTCCAATCACCGCCATTTCGACTGCCTTCAACTGCAAAAAGACACCCAAACCAATAGCTAGGGTGCCTATAACTACATGGATGCGAAAGTTGCGTTGGGTAATAAAGGCATATCGAAGTCCGGCCCAAGCATATTTAAAACTAATTATTAAGTTCGGCGCAATTCGCCAAGCTAAATCCCGGTTTGGTTTCACTACATCTGAGTGGTTCAAAGAAGGTGTGGAAATTTCTTGAGACATGGCAAGGGTTTTACGGGGCTGAAGGGCATGAACCATCGCTCCGGCTGGCGCGTGGGCGAAACTTGAATCTAAGTCTTGAATCTAAGTACAGATGAAGGCTATTGGGTATAGCTAGGCTAGATAGTAAGACCAATAACCTGGAGTAAAGTTTCCTGCTGGTTCAACATTTTAGTCAGGCTATCTTCATCGGGATGATCCCAGCCGAGTAGATGAAGCAAACCGTGAGCCGCTAACCAGGCTAGCTCTGTTTTTAAGGGATGTTCCTGTTGTTGAGCTTGCCGAGTCGCAGTCTCAACGGAGATGGCGATATCACCAAGATACAGAGGTGTATCCTCTAAAAAATCCATCGGCTGAGGACAGTCTACCTCTAAGGATGCAAAAGCTAATACATCTGTCGGTTTATTTTGATGACGATACTGGGCGTTGAGGGTCTGTATTTCTTTATCGTCGGTGAGGCGCAAACTCAGTTCATAGGCATCCGCTTGAGGAATATCTAGATGCAGCGTTTCCATCCAACGATGGAACCAAGTTTCCCAAGTTTCAGGTGAAATTTCTTCTTGGGCACTGGCATCTGCTGGATTGGACGAGAAGAAATAGTCTTGGATGCTAACTTCTATGTTTATGCCCATACAACCGTGTTCCGGATTAACGAGTCAGGTAAGAAAGACCGATCAGCAGCGCCACAAGACCAATGGTTGACAGGGCAAAATGTTTTAACGAAGTGCCTCCTTTTCGTACCATGTTTCGCATTGCCAGCTTCACGTAGCTGGGTTGAGGCTCTGTCGAGGCGGGTGTCGATTCAGAAATGGGTTCTGGAGTTTGTGATGCCGCTTGTGGCGTTGAAGAGGAGTTACTCATAAGGATAATTACTGAAGACTCAAAAGTGGTTTTTCCAGCTGATGATAAGCCAGGGATAAACTTTTCTTCCAACAATGTAACAGTTTGTTTCGCAATTGATGGCAAATCACCGAATCAGCAAGTAAAGGACAAAGGAGCGATTGCTCCTTTGTCCACCCGATGTTACTAATTTCTTGGTGTCTTGGTGGCTAAGTAACCCTCTCACTGAGGCTACCCTAAAGACCCAACGGCGCAGCTTTTAGGTAAGCTGATTTTCTTGGCGTAGATAGGCTTCAATGAACGAATCGAGGTCGCCATTCATCACATCGTTAATGGCAGTCGTTTCCACACCTGTCCGCAGATCCTTGACCATCTGGTACGGGTGGAAAACGTAGTTACGAATTTGGTTGCCCCAAGCTGCCTCTACCATATCCCCTCGAATGTCGGCAATTTCCTTGGCGCGTTGCTCTTGGGCGACAATCAGCAACTTAGCTTTGAGGATAGCAAGACCTTTTTCTTTGTTTTGCAGCTGACTTCGCTCTTCAGTACAGCGCACGGCAAGGCCGGTGGGAATATGAACAATCCGCACCGCCGTTTCCACTTTGTTGACATTTTGTCCACCTTTACCACCAGCCCTAGAGGTGGTGATTTCTAAATCCTTATCTGGAATGTCCAGAGTCACGGATCTATCCAGAGTTGGCATTACTTCCACTCCAGCAAAGCTTGTTTGGCGCTTGTCGTTGGCGTTGAAAGGCGATATCCGCACCAGCCGGTGGGTTCCTTTTTCTGCCTTCAGGTAGCCATAAGCATAACGCCCTTCAATCTCTAAGGTGGCTGACTTAAGCCCCGCTTCTTCTCCTTTGGAGATTTCCGCTAAGGTAACTTTGTAACCGTGGTTTTCTGCCCAGCGAGTGTACATCCGCAGCAACATTTCCGCCCAGTCTTGGGCGTCTGTGCCACCTGCACCGGCGTTAATGGTTAAAACGGCTCCGCTTTGGTCATAAGTACCGGAAAGCATCTGTTGCAATTCCCATCGCTCAAGTTCCTGATTGAGCTTGGTGATGTTGCTTTCAGCTTCCAAAAGCAGTGACTCGTCGGCTTCTAATTCCAGCAGTTCCACAACCGCCCTGGCGTCTTCTAGGCTGTTTTTCCACTGGTGAAATTGTTCCAAGTGGGATTTGAGGTCATTGAGTTCTTGGAGGGTTTGTTGGGCACTCGTTTGGTCGTCCCAAAAATCCGGTTGCGCCGCGACTTGCTCCAAGTCTTGAATTTTGGCAGTTAGAGCAGGAACGTCAAAGATAGTCCTGGGTTTTACCCAGGCGATCGCACAACGTTTCGACTTCGCGTTTAATGTCTAGGAGTTCAATCATTGTTTTGAGCTTTTTCCGATGAGCGCTTGGTAGTAAAGTTGCACTCTTTTCGATCTTAGCTGGAGTGTCTCTCCCAATCACTAAGACCTGAACAAAGAAAGCGAAGGAGAGGAACAGGGGAAGTTACCAATTATCTTTTACCCATTACCCCATTAAGATTGAATTTGTGGAGTAACTGCTGAAAGTTAAAGATAGTCTTGATCTTGATCCAGATGCTAAGACAACGTTTCTACTTCACGTTGGATGTCTATGATTTCCAGCATTGCTTTAGCGCTTTTTCTTGAGCGCTGCTCATATTGCACTGCAATCAAATTTATCTAAGTTTGTTGGTAAATGTCCAGTTCCAAAAAAAGCCGTGGGAAACCACGGCTTCAAAATGTGTGCGCTTAATGAAACTTTTGCCTTTTAGTCGCGGCTATTGAGCGCGTTCAGCAACCGCAGAATGAAAATGAACAAATTGATGTAAGTCAGATACATCGACAAAGCAGCAGGCAGATATTGGTCATCGCGGTAAGCGCGGGGCAGGATATAGAAATCTACCACAGCAGCACCGGCAAACAAAAACACGCCAATTCCAGAAATGGCAATTTCTAGCCAAGTGGGTGTATAGACACCAAACAAAGACAACAGCAGCTGACCCACTAGCACCACAACTAGGGCAATAATACCTAGCTGTACTGTTTTAGTGAGAGCCATGCCGTCTTGCTCCGACAGATTGGAGCCAATCTGTCGTGCAGCAATAAAGGTAACGCCACAGCCGAGGGCGGCAAAACCAATTCCTGCCACACCGACCCCTGGTGTCCTCAGAGCCACGAATATCAATCCGCTCAGGGTATAGCCCGACAACAGACTGTAGGTAGCCAGAAGGGGCAGAGCAACGCTTTTCTTGCCATTAATGGCAACGTTTTGGGCAACGAAGAAAAGGGCAAATTCTGCAATCAGGGCAACCCAGAAGGTTGGCATGAATAGCCCTGGGTTGGAACGGAGAACGCCAAGACCCCCGTAGGTGCCAAGTGCGGTTAAGACAAGTCCAGCGCCTACGTAGGGGAGGGCGTTGGCAATAACGTTGGGGCCAACGAGTGCGTGATTTTTAGCCTCACGCATCGCTTGACGGAAGTTACTGGTGTTACTCATGAAGCTTCCTCAGAAATATTACGAGTCATTTACATTTAGGCGATCGCCAGTCTAATTCAATTGTGACGTAGAGCCGGAGTCCTTAGAAGGGTGGGTTTCACGAAGCAAACGCTTACGGTTTGTTTTTGAAGTAAGGATTAGTTTTTGGCTACATCAAACTGCAACTTACGTATATATGCTGACATTCCTGGAGAGGCTCTCTGTGAGTTCCGTATTCCAACGATGGTTGTTGAAAGCGCCTATACAGAAAATGAATTCAGTTAGACGAAATGAAGAGATAGCGATTTCCCAATCTCCCAAACGGGGTGGTTTTACAGAGGCTTTGACAATGGCGACTCAATCTTCTTGCAGCTCCGATTCGATGGAACTTTTGATTGCTTACTATAAAAATCCATCAGTTGAAGTTCGCAATCAACTGGTGCAGTTGAATGCTGGACTGGTTCGGAAGATGGCTCATCGAGTCAGCTATCAGTGTGCGGAACCTTATGAAGATTTGGAACAACTCGGCTATCTCGGTTTGATTCGGGCAATTGAGCGATTCAATCCCCATCAAGGTTACGCTTTTAGTTCCTTTGCGGTTCCTTACATTCGCGGCGAGATGCTGCATTATTTACGCGACAGAAGCGGCGTAATGAAAATGCCTCGTCGGTGGCAGGAAATCCAGCAGGAAGGACAAAAGGCGCGAAAAGAGTTGGCACAAACTCTAGGGCGATCGCCAAAAGAAGCTGAAATTGCCCAAGCAATTAAAGTATCTCTAGAAGAGTGGAGTGAAAGCAAGGTTGCGGCTCAAAACTGCCGACCATTAAGTTTAGATAGTGTCGTTTTTGAGCAGTCTGACTTTCAGGTGACGTTGGCGGAAACACTCCCTGACCCTCGCTATCAATCTTGGCAAAGTCAAGAAGAAGAACGGCAAGAGCTGGAAGGGGCAATGAGTTATTTGGACAACAAAACTCAAGCAGCAATTGAGTTGGTGTTGGTACGAGATCTTCCTCGGAAAGAAGCGGCTAAGCGAATTGGTGTCAGCCCGATGACGGTGACACGGCATCTTCAAAGAGGAGTTGAGCAGTTGGTATCGCTGTTGCAACCTCAATCAACCGAGCGTTTGGCTAGTTAAAGGCTTCCTGGAAAGAATTACAAGCAAGACAGCTTGTTTGGGAAGTAGTCGCCAGTTAAAAATTAGTAGAGAGTTTGTAGAGTGGTATATACCACTCTATTTTTTTAGGTGGCATAACGCCTGAAGGCGTTCGGCTACATTTTCCCCAAAGCTACCACTGCATTCTGCCCTCCGAAACCAAAGCTGAAACAAAGCACCTGTTTAATTTCACCTTGACGCGGGACTTTAACTAAATCTAAATCAAATTCTGGTTCCTTTAACCCCACACACGGTGGCAAGATTTGATGCTTCAATGCCATTAGGGAGAAAGCGACACCTAAGGCTCCAGATGCTCCCAATGTATGACCTGTGGCTCCCTTAGTAGAACTGACTGGCACTGTTTGAGGAAAGAGATACTGAATTAAGTGCGCCTCATTTTGGTCGTTGAGCTGGGTAGCGGTACCGTGAGCGTGGATGTAATGGATGTCCGCAGGGAAAAGGTTGCTGCGATCGCAACATTGTTTGACCGCCGCGATCGCACTCCGACTTCCTGGCTCAGGGGTATTCGTATGATAAGCGTCCGATGTCAAGCCAAATCCCAGCACTTGACCATAAATCCGTGCTGAGCGACGCTTTGCCAATTCTGCGGATTCCAGTACCAAGACGGCTCCCCCCTCTCCCAAGGCTAAGCCTTCCCGCCACCGATCAAAAGGATAAGCGCCCGTTTGAGCTAAAGCGCCCATCTGCTGAAACCCTGCCAGGGTCAGCGGTGTAATCGATGATTCCACGGCTCCAGCAATGACTTGCTGACAGTGCCCAGTTTCCAAGAGCGACGCTGCTTGCGCGATCGCCCAAATTCCAGTTGCACAAGCCGCCATTGGTGCCAAGACTGACCCAGTTGCCCCGATTTGACGAGCGGCTGCGATCGCATTCATGTGGGGCAGCGTCTCCAAAAAAGCCTGGGTTGGCAGGTGTTTGTATAGCGGCGATTTTACTGGTTCGGCATCCCGATAAAACTCCCGCGCCAATTTCTCCCAAGATGCCTGATAAGAGCGACTCGAACCAATGACGACTCCACAATCGGGCAAAGGCGAAACCAAACCAGCATCTTCCAGCGCCATAGCGACAACCCGCTGAGTCAGGTTTGCTAACTCAGCGGGTTGTTTCCCTATCAATCCTAAGGGTCGGGGGGCAAGTTCTGGAAAGGGTTGATGCAACTGAATGCCAGATTGACCGGCGATTAAACGTTGCCAGCTCGTCTGCAAGCTGTTACCCAAAGCTGAGACTAAACCAATCCCAGTAACGACAATCTCCACCGATTACCCAGCGAATCGCCAATTGCTATTTCTTGAGATTTTCCGCACCTTTGGTCACCTTAGCCGATTCAATGCGATCGCCCTGCTGAATCTTGTCAACGACCTCCATCCCTTTGGTTACATAGCCAAAAACAGCATAGTCACCATCCAAGAACGGCAAATCGGCTAAAGCAATGTAAAACTGCGACGAAGCCGAGTCGGGTAAAGATGAGCGAGCCATTGCGACAGCGCCACGAGTATGTCGCAACTGCGGGGGTTGAGAAACACCCGCACTTTTGAGCGTTTCGCTGAGAACGGGTTTTTCCGCCCCTTTGGGCTTAATTTCGAGGGGAATGTAACGCGCTTGACCCGTCGCTGGATCGATAAAACCACCCATCCCCAGACGTTCTGTGGGCACATTCGGGTCTTTACTTTGCGGATCGCCACCCTGAGCAACAAAGGGTTGCGGTTGCCGCACTACGCGGTGAAAGACCAGTCCGTTATAGACACCTCTTTGAACTAAATCGACGAAATTCCCAGATGTAATCGGGGCATTAGTGCCATCGACTTCAATCGTAATTAGCGAGCCTTTAACCGTCATGTCTACGGTGGCTTTACCTTCTAGGCGGGGCAAACTGCTTGTTTTGGGACTACTCGCTGGAGTGGCAGATGCTGAGGTTGTTTCAGTTGCTGAGGGGCTGGTATCCGAGGAAGTAGCCTGCTCGGTGGTACATCCCCCCAACATCAGTCCTGCGATCGCAAAAAGTAATATAAACCAGTGCCGGATTTGTATCTGCATTTTCATTTCACCTAATTGGTAGCCAGAGCTACTGAATCATCTTATGCAGATATTGGGAGGCTCAACCAAGAATTGTTAGAGACCTTCAATGGGCACTTCCAAGAAGCGAGCCAGTTGGGCACCCTGATTTTCCAGCTCTGACAAGGGTAGAGGTTCCCCAACTCGCGTCAGGGGAATATCGCGGCGTCCTTTGACGCGCAGGTAAATCGACCGGCGTGGGTTGAGACCTTCTTTAATTTCCACCCGAATCGCTTGGACATCTTGTATGCGACAGCCGACTTCAATTTGGCGGTTTTTGCCGAGAAAGCCCCATCTAAAGATCCGAATATATCCGGTTTCTTGATTAAACTCGTTGTAACCGCCCCCTACGTCTAAAAGAATCATCATCCATAGATAGAGCGCTACGAGTAACCCAGCTAACCCGTAAAGTCCCATGACTATCCCTTGAGGGATAAAAAGTAACTTGGTGGGGTCAGCAAAAGGGAGAAGATTGACTTTTAGGTAACTTGAAATTCCAGCCAATAAAAAGCCTGTAGCTCCCAAGGAGACTACGGTTGCCCACCAATAGTTACTCAAACGACGAGAGCCTAAAACCTCTTGACGGAGAACGCGGTTACTTGTGGATGTTGTCGGTGCAGCCATGAAAGAAAACTCTGTGTTCGCCAAAGTTGTTAAGGAAAATTTTTAAGATCGGACTGATTCAGATTATCTAGCTTCCCAGGGATTTATGCTATTGATTTAGCAATCTAACTGAGCTAGAGATTAATGAGAAGTACGTGTCAGATTGTAAAAATTCTGATATTTTCTTATCATAGAGGACACGTGCTAGAACCCTAGGGTTTTACTTTGGGGACAAAAAGCGCCCCATTCCCAAATAACAGTAGCCTGAAACCCGGTATCAGGGCGACAGGTTAGTGGAAATTGACACGCAGGGGAATCAAGCGAGTGTGTCTATTGAAGACAGAACCCGGCAAACTTCTCCAAAATAATCCCACTACTGTCTGACGTGGGTCGTGTCAAATAAATAATGTTAATTGCTCAAGTTCAGACGATTTGACGCAATAGTAAGAGGATTTGAAATGACCATTGCAGTCGGACGCGCGCCAAGTTCAAGAGGGTGGTTTGACGCCATTGACGACTGGCTCAAGCGCGATCGCTTCGTATTTGTCGGTTGGTCCGGCCTACTGCTATTCCCCTGCGCCTATCTAGCGCTAGGCGGCTGGCTCACCGGCACCACCTTCGTCACCTCCTGGTACACCCACGGACTCGCCTCCTCGTACCTCGAAGGCTGCAACTTCCTCACCGTCGCCGTCTCAACGCC
>NZ_JAMPKE010000058.1:0-18667 GCF_039961955.1 Trichocoleus sp. DQ-A1 | reverse complement strand
AATCATCGACGTGGCAAAACAAAGCTTCTAAACTAAGCATGGGCGGGTAGATACTTGAGAACTCAGCACTTTCAGCGTATCTGCTCCGCCCTTTTTTATCCCGAACTCACGTTTTATTAGGAGTGCATTTTGGGAATTATGCATTTAAGCAAGAACCTTAGCTCGTGAACCCTTTGATTGGCTTATTAGGGTTGAGTTTTTCGGATTATGCATTTGAGCGAGAGTTTTTATAATTGGCAATTGAAAGAGCAATCGCAGTCTAGAGGAATTTCAAACTCTAACCCAGAAAAAACCCCCTCTGGACAATGCAGAGGAAGGAGAAAGGTATTAAGTTGTCCCAACAACTAAGGCTCTTGAGGGATAGGGAAGGCAGAATAGAAGCTTTCCAAACCTTATTTTTTGAAGTTGCCTTCTAGACCTGCTTCCCAAGCATTTTTTAAGCGCGTAGCGATACCTCCAGAGGACATTGAGCCAGAGTTAACCACAGCTATAGCCATGTAATTTTCTGGGAACTGAACCACAGCAGTACGATAACCGCCCTGTTCGCCTCCGTAGTAAGGAATTGTATCGACTCCAAAGTGCTGCTTGATGAAAGGACTACTAATTTCACCCGCCCAGACAATGCGCTTATCCTGTGTGGCAAGCGTTGCTGGATTGTAAAGCGACTGATGTAGAGACTTGGAAATTAAGGTTTCCGTTGCTGAATAGTTCGCCATAAAAGCGGCAAATTCGCGAACTGATAGATAGTACCCACCTTGAGCATGGCAACCCCCATTTTGTTTTTTTCTGACCAAAATGTTCCTGGATCATCAGCAGAGGGAGAACTATAGCCGAGTGCAAAGGGACTGTGAACTAATGCTGTGTAGTGCCTATCTGCACAAGGAGTTCTTCGTGCAAACCTTGTTCGACAATGATCAAGTACTAATATCATGTCTGCATTGCATAACACTACTCAGCCGATGAGGATCTCAATTCGCGTACATGAGAGGGTAGTAATTTTTTCACTGCATATTTATCACTACCCGTTGATTTAGTTTGGAAGCTCCACAGTTACGACGAAGTTGTTGCCCTGAGCGGTGATCTTGGTAATCTTCGCTTTCGCCTCGACGTACTTGCTGATACTAGGTGCTGTCTTCACAGCTTCCGCAACCTTTTTCTTCACATTTGGATTATTCAAACCATTGGTGAGCTGATCTTCGATCGTCTTGGTTAATTCTCCCTTGATTCTGCCTTCGATTTTGCTACAGATACCACTAAATGCTTGGCACAGCTTGTTGGGGATATTGAGATCGGTCTTGAAGTCTACTTTCGGATTCGCATATGAAATAGAGCCATTGTAGGCCACTGGCGTGAGGGACACCGAAAGAATCGAGTTGTTCAGGTGGATGTCACGTTCCATGTCGAGCGAACACTCATTCCATTTACCGAGCAGCCGCCGGATACATTTTGCCTTAATTTCCTCACCCTGGCTTTCAAACTGTGCGGTTGCCTCAATGCTGCTATTGTTAATAGTGGCTTGGATAGATGATGTGTTCATATCACCGACATAGTACCTGAGCTTCCGATACTTAGTGATATCGAAGGTGTACTCGCTAATCGGAAATGCCTTCTTCGATCCGCCAGGCAATTGGACGTAACTGGAGTTTTTATGCCAGCTTGTGCCATTCTTCGACCCAAAACTGTTGAGATGGATCTTGGTTGAACTAAGCGCAACGTTGAAAGCGGCGGCGACAGCCGCCTTTGGAACGGGAATATCTACAGTTTTTGTATGCGCCACCGAACCAAGTAAAGGGATGCTGCTGAACGTCAGTCCTATGACAACTGGTGCTGCTACAAGTGTTTTACAATTTATCATTTGGCGTTTCATGGTTTAGACTCCTTTTAGATATTGAGAGGCTGAATGTTAGTGTTCCTGAGTGCATCATTCACTTTCTATTAGCAGTTTTTTGCTAAAACAGTTAAGTAACAATGGTGATAAAACCAATGTTTCAATGAGCCAGTAAATATTTTTTATCGTTTAGACATTTATTTTTCTCCTATTAATTTAAACTGCTAATCAAGGGTAAGAGAGATCGCTTCTTCACTAAGGTCACTTTCTAACTTGGCTTTCACCTCTATTTCAGCTTTCGCTTTTAAATCCTTTGATTGACTTATTAGAGGTAAGTTTTTGGAATTATGCATTTGAGCAAATCCCCTAGCTTGTAAACCCTTTAATTAGCTTATTAGGGTTGGTTCTTCGGGATTATGCATTTGAGCAACCTCCCTAGTTCGTGTTCCCTTTGATTGACTTATTAGAGGTAAGTTTTTGGAATTATGCATTTGAGCAAATCCCCTAGCTTGTGAACCCTTTAATTAGCTTATTAGGGTTGGTTCTTCGGGATTATGCATTTGAGCAACCTCCCTAGTTCGTATTCCCTTTGATTGACTTATTAGAGGTAAGTTTTTGGAATTATGCATTTGAGCAAGAGCTTTAACTAGTAAGCTCACCACAGGGCTTACTAGAGTTGGGTTTTTGGGATTATGCACTTTTACGCAAGTATAAAGTTTGTAGCTTCAATTGTTGATAAAAGGTAACTGCTGAAACCTAAACAAGTAGTCGGTGCTAGTTTTTGGTCAATGGATAAACGAGAAACTATTCCAATGAGCTACAGTTTGAAAAGCGAGTATTCCCCTCACACTCATCCGCGCATATGCTTGAATAGACTTTTTGCCTGAATAGCAGCGATAAGGGTAGTAAGTGCTATAAAGACATGGCAAAAACTAATTTTTGCCAAAGGTTTAATCAACCCAGATAAATTGACACTTGGCAGAGTTCTATAGCAAACTTTTGGAGGATCGCGTGATGAAACTATCCACAAAACACTTGGGTTGGTTGCTAACATTAGTTTTCCTAGCACTCGCTTCCGGACAGAGCCAAGCACAACCCATCACACCGGAATCAAGCCCGGATGGTACTAACACTGTTGTTACTCCTCAAGAAAATCGCTTCGACATTACTGGCGGCACGCGCTCCGGAGCCAATCTTTTCCACAGCTTTGAGCAGTTTGGGCTGAATTCTGGGCAGATTGCTAACTTTGTGTCAAACCCAGAAATTCAAAATATTCTGGGTCGCATTGTCGGTGGCGATGTCTCGGTGATTAATGGCTTAATCCAGGTCACGCAGGGAAATTCAAACCTCTTCTTGATGAATCCAGCAGGGATAATTTTTGGTTCCAATGCAAGGCTAAACGTGCCTGCTGCTTTCACGGCAACCACAGCTACGGGTATTGGTTTTGGGGAAAGTTGGTTTAATGCTGTTGGTGCTAATAGCTATGCTGCCTTGGTAGGAAACCCCAACACTTTTGCCTTCACGACTTCTCCACTAGGCTCAATCATCAATGCTGGAAACTTGGCAGTGGCAGAGGGTCAAAACTTAACTCTGCTAGGTGGCACTGTGATTAATACTGGCACAGTCTCAGCACCGGGAGGTTGGATTACAGTAGCAGCAGTACCGGGAAAGAATTTGGTGCGGATTAGCCAGGAGGGGACGGTGCTGAGTTTGGAACTACCCTCTAGTGGGAGTAATCAGCCAAATTCTCTATCCTTCACCCCTCTGTCTTTGGCACAATTGCTGACAGGGGGAGATTTGGCTGATGCTACAGCAGTGACGGTTAACGACGATGGCACGATATCACTAACCGGGTCTGGTTTAAAAGTAGATGCAGATGCAAGTACAGTTATTACCTCTGGTCGTCTAGATGTTTCAAATACAGCACCTGGTCAAGCTGGGGGTACTGTGCAAGTTTTGGGGGATAAGGTAGGGCTTTTGGGTGCTGAGATTAATGCGTCTGGCACGTCGGGCGGCGGGACAGTGCTAATCGGTGGCGATTACAAAGGTCAGGGAACGGTGCCGAATGCATCTCGCACTTATGTTAGTAATAATTCGGCAATTACTGCGGATAGTTTACTGGACGGGAATGGCGGTCGAGTGATTACCTGGGCAGATGAAGTGACTACTTTCTACGGCAATATTAGCGCTCGTGGTGGTAGCGATGCGGGTGATGGGGGATTTGTTGAGGTTTCGGGTAAGCAAAACTTGATCTTTGATGGCACTGTTGATGTAAGTGCTAGTAACGGCAATTTAGGGACTTTGCTGCTTGACCCGACAAATATCATTATTTCTAATGAGCCAAGTACCGGGGGGGTTAATGCCGCCTTACCAGATATATTTCAAGGTGATTTGGCTGGGGAAATTACGATTAACGCCACAAATCTCCAAAATCAGACAGGAAATATTGTTCTAGAGGCTAGTAATAATATTACGATCGCTGATGGTGTATCGCTGAACTTTGGCCTCCCTGGTGCTGGTGAGTCGATTACATTTACAGCAGATGCAGGAGTGAGTGATGGAATTGGGTCTTTTTCGATGGATCGAACTCAATCCATCACAACTAACGGAAGAGATTTAACAATTTCCGGAGCAAGCATCACTACAGGGAATCTCAATACAGCTGACTTGGCTACTACCATAGGAGGTAATGGTGGCGATATTAACTTCAATGCCACTAACGGTAATATCAGCTTTAACAGTATCAACACCCAAGGGTTAATAACTAGTGGCAATGTGAGCATTATTGCTAACGGAGTCGTCAGGGGAGAGGGAACGATAAGTAGCAATCCTTCTGTTCCTGTTCCTACTAATACCACTATCTTTACTCGAGGAGGCTCCGTTAGAATTCAACATAATGGTGGATTAGATAACTTTCAGTTTGTTGTGGGCGATGCAACTAACAACGGTACAGCCGGAGCAATTAGAACTGGTAATGGTACGGGTAATGGTCAAATTATCGCTTCACAAACTATTCCGAATGCCAATACTTCAATCCCAAATAACAACACCTTTGTAGTTGGCAATCCTAATAGCGATGGGATTAGTATCACTTTTATTAACCAAGCACCGACGCTAACGACAAATACCCAGCTATCTAATACTCAGCAAAATCAGCCACTTACGTTTACCTTTGCGGATTTAAATCCGATCGCGAGCGATGCCAATGGCGACAATACCTCAATCCGAATTGATGCGATCGCAGCAGGAACGCTGACCAGAAATGGGATTGAACTTGGTGCAGGTGACACGATTAACGCCAGTGATGTTTTAGTCTACACCCCACCCCAAGATGCCACAGGTTCGGTGAACGCCTTTTCCATTCGCGCAACTGATAACGTCTCAACGTCAGCTCCAGTTCCAATTGCGATTAATGTCACTCAGCCCCCTGTTATCCCTCCACCGAAGCCTCCAGACCCCAATCTACCACTGCCTCCCCAAGCCGATCCGGTCGAGGGGCTACCCCTTACTTTCCAACCCGAAAGCGATCGCCTATTACTAATCGGGGAACCTCTAGCTCAGTCACCTTCCCTCACGGAACTGGCAATCCTTCAAGGCGTTTTGCCCGAACCTTCGCTACTACTGGTTCCTCCAAGCCAATGGAAACAACGCTCGGGTAGTACACCTGCTGGCGTCTCTACACTAGATAGACTTACACCTAGGCCTAAGCCCTCTCTTGTAACACAAGGACTGCATTACCCTAATTTCACCTTGTCACCTCCACCTGGTGATGGAACTCCTCAACCTCCACCAATACCAATACCTCAACCAACACCTCAACCAATAGTTGACCCTGATGTTCCAAAGGTAACAGACCCGCCTGGATCGGGAGATTCCTCAGTTGCCAGCGAACTCAATCTTCCGAACGCAAACGATTCGCCGTCTGCGGAACCAGGACGCACCAATTCAGATAGCTCTATTACTGCCTTATCACCTTTTGAAGATTCCACTTCACCATCAACAGCACAGAACAACACTTCTTCATCACAACAAAATACGCAACAGAATTCAGCGATCGCGCAAAAGATGGAAGATTGTCAACAACAGGTTAAGGCAATCAATAAGAGTGGGGCAGCTAATCGCACTCAAGGGAATTATGACAACCTTATAAAGTGCTACAAGCAAAATCTAGACGTTGCTACAAAAGAAAAAAGTTTTGAGTGGGAAGCCTATGCCATAAACAATTTAGCCATTTCCCACTTTGTAGCCGGAGATTACCTTAAGACAATTGAGTTCCACCAGCAGCAACTGGAAAGAGCGCGACAGGCTCGCAGCCGAGTCCAAGAAAGTATTGCTTTATCAGGCATGGGTGCAGCTTATGCTGCCCTTGGGGACTACGAAAAAGGGATCGCCTACTACACCCAAAGCTTAGGAATTACACCCGTTGAATCTGCCCCGCAGTGGAAATCGCTAACGCTGAGAAATCTGGGTAATGCCTATCTCGCTCAAAAAGATTATCAAAAAGCCATTCAGTATCAAGAAGAGAGCTTGGCTCTTTCTAGAACAATTGGCGATCACCACGGAGAAATCCAGGCATTGGGAAACTTGGGGAATGCCCAGGCAATTTCCGGTGAGTTTAATCGCGCCACTGAGTACCAGCAACAAAGCTTGAGTCTGGCACGGGAACTAGGCAATCGCTTAGAGGAGGCACAAGCCTTGTTGGGTCTGGGCACAACCTACTCTTACCGCCGCGACTATGCCAAGGCGGTCGAGTACCATCAACAGAGTTTAGTAATTGTTCGAGAACTTCAGGCACGGCTAGGAGAAGGTATTACGCTAACTAATTTAGGTGATGCTCAATTTAAATTAAACAAGCTATTTGAAGCTGAACGAACCCTATTAGATGGAATTGAAATTTGGAAGTCTCTACGTGCTGGACTGGGAACGAATGATGCTTTCAAAGTCTCTATTTTTGAAACTCAAATTGCCGCCTACCGCAATCTTCAAGAAGTTTTCAGCGCTCAAAATAAAGTCAATGAAGCATTAGAAATTGCTGAACAGGGACGCGCCAGAGCCTTTGTAGAGTTATTAGCCCGGCGCTTAGCTGAAACTGACAGGGCTAACCTAACAACTCAAGCACCGACAATTGAAGAAATTCAACTAACTGCCCGCATCCAAAACGCCACAATTGTTGAATATACAATTATCCGCGACCAATTTGTCGAGACACCTTATGGTGCATCTGTCCAACAAACTGGACAACCCCAAGATTCAAAACTGTTTATTTGGGTGATACAACCAACTGGTCAAGTCGCATTTCGTAGAGTTGATTTAAAGTTCCTACAACGGCAATCGTCATCGGTAGAAGACCTTGTTCGTACCAGTCGTATTTTACAAGGTCCTCGCGCTGGTAAAGGAGAGATAGCAAGGTCACAACTTCATAAATTGTTGATTGAACCCATTGCTGATATTCTGCCAAAGGAGCCTGAAGCGCGGATAATTTTTATTCCTCAAGAATCCCTGTTTTTATTACCCTTTTCGGCATTACGAGATACTACTGGTCAATATCTGATTGAGAAGCATACAATTTCGACAGCTCCAGCGATTCAAGTACTGACACTGACCCATCTACAACGTCAACGGTTGCAGGCACAGTACTCACAAAGGTTTCTAGGAAAGGAGGTTTTAGTAGTAGGTAATCCGACGATGCCCACCCTCAAGATTAAGAAAAAATTTCAGCAACTTTCACCGTTACCGGCTTCTGAAGCGGAAGCCAAAGAAATTGCAAGACTTCTGAATACCAAAGCCATCCTCGGTGACAACGCCACCAAAAGTTACATTTTGCAGCAACTACCCGCTGCACGACTGGTGCATCTAGCTACTCATGGGTTGCTTGATGATATTAGGGGATTGGGTATACCAGGTGCGGTCGCTCTTGCGCCCTCAGCCAACGATGATGGTTTCCTCACCGCTGGAGAAATACTGAAGCTAAAGCTCAATGCCGAATTAGTTGTTTTGAGTGCTTGTGACACAGGACAGGGGAAAGTTACAGGAGATGGCGTTATCGGGCTGTCTCGTTCGTTGATTGTCGCTGGTGTTCCAAGTGCCGTTGTGTCGCTCTGGGCAGTGCCGGATGCCCCAACTGCCCAGTTAATGACCGAGTTTTATCGCTATCTCTCTTCAAATCCTGACAAAGCCCAAGCACTACGTCAGGCAATGCTGACGACAATGAAACAATACCCGCAACCTTACAACTGGGCCGCTTTTACCCTGATTGGTGAAGCCCACTAAAGTGACTAAGCTCATATCTTGCACCAATCAGGATAAACGAATTGTGCCAGTTTATTAGTGGCACAATTTTTATGGCTGACTATAGGAAGAAGCGCAGTTAGTTACACTGTGGTAAGTCTGGCTTCTTATTGCAAATGGATGAGTCTGGCTTTGGCTGGCTTGGTGGCTTTGGTTTTGGCTGGTTTGGTGGCTTTGGCTTTGGTTTTGGCTGGTTTGGTGGGTCAGCGTCATCATTTGGTTCCTTTGGTCCATCATTACCACCTTGGTCTTGACCACCTATGTCTCCACCACCATCACAGAAGCTCCCCCCATCTATCGCCATACACGGCTCTGCTGGTCCAAGAGCAAGCGCAGGCGCAGTAATGACTGTCCCTAGAGAGAATCCAATTAAACTTAGAGGCAGTAAGGCTATAGCTCCAACTAGAAATTTGTGAAATTTGCCGTTGCCGTTGAGGGTATTGTTGCCATTGAAGTCAGTGCCATTGATCATTGCCATTTCAGTTGCTCCTTGTTATTCAAATTGATGACCGAATAGGTTTTAACGCCCAGTCTTTGTATTTGTGCAGTAGTTGATTTTGGGGCAGATCAGGTTAGGTTTTGGGGATTATGCATTTGAGCAATAGTCTTAGCTCGTGAACCCTTTGATTGGCTTATTCGCCGTGGGTTTTTGGGATTATGCATTTGAGCAATAGCCACAGCTTGTGCCATTGACCTAAAAAAAGGGACAGCCGTGTAGAGACTGGGAGCTGCTTTCAAGGGCATGATCGCCCGTTCCAGCCTCAACTAGATGCATGAAAAAACGATCGCTGGGGAGGTTTGCGATTGCGCTCTTGTTGTACCAGTTAGCGCCAACTGTCCATACGCCAGGGAATGAGAGGGAGTGGATGCGATCGCAGTCAATGTTGGATTACTTGCCTTTTATCCACTTGATAGCAGTTGGAAATTCAAAATTCAAAATTAACGTTCAGACTTGCAGCACTCCAGTATTGGTTCTGAGACAACATCGTCCAAGCCCACAGCTTGCAGAAGGGCACCCCAATCATTACTGTTGGCATCAATACGGCGAAGTTCAGAAGCGGCAGTCAAAGCCTCGTGCCAAAAGCCATTGGCAGCATATAAGGCGACGCGCTGCGGTAGAGTCGCTTTCTCTAGCTGACTTTGAACAGTAAGATTCAGTGATTCTCTCTGTACCCAACCATCAACGCCATCCAAAACCTCAGCTGGTTTTTTCGGATTAAGTACTGAGAAATACCAGCGATATCTTTTGCCAATTTTTAGAGGTGCCACGGTGGACGGAAGGCGAACACTGATAACACCAGGTAGTGTGTCAGACACTGTTAAAGTGGTCTGGTAAATATCATTGTCTTGTTCGTCTTTCAGGACAAATTCTAAGGGACAACCGGAATAAGGAACATAAAACCAAAAGGTGGGATGCTCGGCGTTCGTAAATCCCAAGGCCAATTCCGAGTTGGGAATTTTATAAACCGGAACCAATGCCTTGAGTTGCTTTTCATCAACCTTGCAGGGGTTACGTCTTCCTCCTCCAGTGCGGCTCCCTGGTTCACCAAGGTCGCTGGGTGGCGGGGGCGCGTTGAAAACCAACGCGGTGTTTAATTGGGCACTGGACAGACGAATCGGTGAGTCATTTCTAGTTGAAAGGCTTGATTCAAGAATTACAGATTTAGCAGGGTGTGCTTGTACTGAAGAAAAGCCGAAAGATACCAAACTGATAGCAAAGGCTAGTTGAATCGGTTGAAGAAGCGATTTTAAGCTAGTCATGGCTCAATGTTCTGAAGAATAATGCTGTCAGTGAGGCTGAGGAGCGCGGGCAGCTACCATACTCCCTCCGGTGACGACCAAAGCCAACGCCGAAGGGACAAGTGGCACCCAACCGCCCTGGCAGATGAGAGCAAAGCTAAGCCCGTATAAAACCCCAAGGGCAGCTCCTCCTGCCAGTCCTAAGCGCAGGAAATTCTGAATGCGCCACGCTAGTATGCCTCCTACCAAAGACCAACCCCAGACCCATAATGTTTCGCCCCAGTGCGACCAGACCCACAACAAGGGGCGCTCATCGAGAACAGCACTAAGAATCTGACTGACCATCTGGGCGTGAACGATGACTCCTGGCATTTCCTGATAAATCTCCTGACCCGCACTGTATGGCGTGGGAAAATAATCACCGTCACTTTGAGCAGTAACGCCGATCAAGACAATTCGATTCTTCACTGCCTCAGACGGAACCTTATCTGTGAGTATGTCGTTTAGCGTTACTGTATCGGCAAGGGGAGAGTGGTAGTGGACGGGGCGGTAATTGAGGAGTATTTGATAACCAGAGTCATCGACTTTTTGATAGCCTCCCATCGGTACTTGTAACCGCTTGAAAATAACCTTACCAACCTGCAATTGATTTTTATTATTGTATTTGGCTTCAATCCCCTCCGCCTTTAGATAACGAAATGCTAGCTGGGCACTCAAGGCGTTTGGTGTGGCACAAGCAGATTTGGCGTTTGGGTTCATTGCGATGAGATGGCGACGGATAATACCATCTGGGTCTTTGACTAAATCACTAAAACCTTGCCGTTCTGTCGGAATTTCAGGAGGGGGTGCAATGCCTGGTTCGTTGAGCTTCTGTTCGCTAACTTTGCAAATGGCGAAGATGCGTGAAGCGAAGCTAGCGCTCTGCGCCTCGCTGTTTTTCAGGCGAGTGGCTAATTCTGGCTGGTTAGGGTCTACAGGGAAATCGCGATAGATATCTAAACCAATTGCTCGCGGTTGATAGGACTCCAGTTTCTCTAAGAGTCTCGCTAGTGCTAAATCCGATAGTGAGCCTTTGCGGGATTTCTGATCGGGAAGTTGAAAATCCGCTTCAGTAATGGCGACGACCAAAAGACGAGAATCCTGCCTTTCATTAGGGCGTAGCCGCACCAACTGGTCAAAAGCTTTAAGTTCCCATGACTGTAATAAACCAAACGCACGTCCCCCTATCACTAAGCCAGTGACGGCAAAACTCGCCAACAGCACCCTCCACAAACCACGCTGTGACGAGATTGGGGTTGGCTGGCGTATCGGTTGGGGAGAGTCAGTTGGTGATTTTGGTTCATTGAGGAAATCGTTCCAATTGGGTGGCACTTCAGCCGGATTCTGAAAAGTCACTGGTAACCAGCTAGCACCGGGAAATTCCCCCTCTATCCCTTGCAACCTTTCCCGCGCTTTTCGCACAGCTACATCGAACGACCGACCGCCAGCAAACTCTGTAAGAAAGTACTTCAAAAACTCTTGTGCCACCAAATCAGGCACGGGTTCGCGCATTACAATCATTTGAGGGATGTGCAAATCCGCCAACTGCCGTGCTAACCCCAACCCATCACACGAGTTAAAAATCGCCAGTTGCAAACCGCGTGCGATCGCTTCATTCAGAGCATTTTTTAACTGAGTAATCGTTAAACTGTCGGTAGGATTTATATAAATCTGACCCGAACCGCCATCAGCTTGCGTCGAACTATGCCCAGCAAAAAAAAGGATATCCCATCCCTGGCTATCCCAAAGCTGTTCATTTAATTCCCGGCGCTGAGGTTCCACCAAAAAGACGGTTTGTGCATCTTTTAAATTCTCCAGCAATCGCTTATCTGCCTCAATATCAATTCCCGCAGAATCGCCCAGAATCGCCAATATCCTCACTTGCTTGGTAGAATTTCTGGCAGCTTTTCCGGGTTCAAAGTTGAGGGGACTTAAGGAGACTTCTGCCAGTGGGTAATCCCTAAAAAATCGCCAAGTATACCAGGGTAATTTTCTGAGTTGGTTGTCTTCGGTTTGAATAATGACTCGAATTTCCTGCCCTGAGTCTAGTTGCTTATAAAGTTGGCGAGAGATGTCGCTAAATCCTTCAGAATCGAGCCAAGTATCAATTCGGTTTTGTAACTCTTGACTTACTTCATAAAAATCGGCATCACAAACGTGAGTCACGTCGGAGTCATCAATTTCAATATCTTCATCGATTAGTTGAGGTTGACGCCTGCGTATCGTCAGAGAGCGAGCCTGATAGAGTAACTCATAAAGCAATTGCCAACGACGGTATAGGTCGAGAATATCTGGAGCTGTTGGTAAGCTGCCCGTAATTTGCTGCCTCTGGGGAGTATTCTGGGATTGTAGCCAAGCTGTGACAAAAGGAAAGCCGTTGTGCAAGTCACCCTTTCCTAGGTTCAAAACAACTAAATTAGTCACGGCTCTTTTCCCGTAAGCGGTTCAATCACAAAATCTTCTGTAATACTGAAATCATCAAGAGCCACTTTGACACTGAAACATTTTCCCATCGGACAGGTAAATCGTTTTAGTTGAATCAAGCTATCTTGAGTTCGCGCTTTGTATTCCTGAAGCGTTGCTCCTGATTGAGAGAGGAGAATCAGTTTGATATTGGAAGGCAGGTAAGTTTGCCCACCTGCTGGATAGAGTTGCACGCGAATCCCCACTCTTTGCTCAGTCTCGGGTGCTAAACCAACCAGCAGCGCCACCGATTGATTCTCCAGTTCTATCCCTAAATCAATCAGTTTAATTCCCTCAACAAAAACCTTTCTAGCCTCTGTAACAGGAGGTCTACGTTGTCTGAAACTAAAGGCTAAATTTCCTGAGTCTGTATTCAAAAGTGTATCAATAGATTGCCAACCCGCCTCAAATACCTCTTGAAACCATTGCCCTAAGTTAATAGAGGTTTGCTTATGTGCCGCCGCTACAACAAATTTCCCTAACCGTCGCTCGTATAACTCTTGTCTCCATTGTTCGTTAGCCAGCAACGCCGCCCACTGTTCAAAACTGACAGCAAGTTGAGGAAAATAAACTGATGAGTTTCCTAGTTTTCCCAACAAGTTGTTAGCTATTTCTTTTGACAAACTCGATGCCGACTCTATCTGTATTTGTTTATTGAGAATTGGCTCCGGATCTAGCAACATCATGGTCAAATCTTCAGCTAGATGTTGTTGAGCGATGTAGTAGGCACGATCGCTTTCATCGTATATTCCCCTTTTCTTAAGATTTTGATGGCTAACATATCCCCACAGCCGCAGGCAAGATTCATTCTGATTGTTCACACTCACTTGTACTGCAAGATAATAGTCGGCTCTCCAGTTAGGAAGATCGACCCACTCTTGCGGAATGCAAAATTCCTCCGAATCATTACTTTCACTGGGAATAAGTGCTAGTCGAATCTTACCTACTTTGATGACACTGCCGTTAACAAATTCCCAGAGGCTTGGCAAGGATGATTCGGGAAATATGCTGGTACAATTTGGCTTAAAGGTACTACTGGTAAAACTTGACTGAAAGGTACTAGCTTCTTCTGCTGGTTGCTCTTCTTCAAACCAAGCCTTAAGCCAGGGGACAAAAGTATTCAGGCAAAGGTCATTGAGATAAGCATTACAGCGGGCAGTCGCATTGGAATGGCGTTGCGATCGCTCCCATGCTTTTTCTTGAAGCTCAATTGATAGCTTTAACCACAGATGTTCGGGATAAATGGTTGATAATTCTCGTAAACTAAACATAATTGTTTTTCCTAATATTACTTACAATTCGACAGAGTACAAAGTTTTCAACCAGACTTCAACTACCTCATTAACCTGTTCTTTTTCTGGCTCTAGAGAAAGACTAAAAACATCATAAACCCACTGGATTAGAGAACTCTGCAACTGCTGCTTGGCATTGCTAATTGCTTGTTTCACATTCCAGTTAGGTTTAAGAATTACTAGTTGTTGTTCGGCTATTCTCTGACAATATTGCATTTGTATCAATTCTTGCATAGAAATTTCTAATTTTTTAAAGGCATCTAACAAGTGAATATGAACTATCTGTTGATAGTACCTTTTTAACCATGAATGAACACAATCAAGCTTAAGATTATTAATTTGAGTGAGGACTGTTTCTTGTAATTGATTTTTAGCTGCGCTCAGTTCGTGAGTAACTTCAGCCGATTCAGCCATTTTTATTTTGCTACAATAATCGGTAATTTCTTCCACGTCCATTCTCTGCCCATAGCGGAGCCGCAAAATAGTTTGCCTCGAGTTATCAAGGGTTTCAATAGAATTAATTAAAGCTTCCTCAATTAAATCTGAGTGATTGGGGTTCGAGAATCTTTCCTCTAAAAATTTTTCTACATATCTTTGCGCCCAGACTTGAGGGTCGGTCTTCATTGTGTCAGTGATGAAAGTTTCAAACATCATTAGTAATGGAGTTTTGTAGACATTTGATATATAACGTGCAACTGTTCCTTGGTTTATTCCAACTTTATTTGCAAATTGCTCTTGAACCAGAAGAGAAAATTCATGGGGGTAACATAGCGGCATAACTGCCTTGCGGACTTCCTGAGGAATTTTACTGCGAATTTTTTCGAGGCTATTATTAATCTGCTGTATTTCTTTCCGAAACATTAGATCAGCCTGTCCCATAAAATCTACTGGGTTTTCTTCCAACTCAAAAAATTCCCAAGGATTCATAGATGGTTCGTGCTGTTTTTCATAACTATCTGCATCGCGAGAAATTTCAACTAGTATTGGATAATTTTGCAACGCTTCAATGCAGATTTTCATCCATTTTTTAATCATTTCAGGCGTTACTTCTGGACTAGAAGACACCTGTAGAGGTGCATCAGCCTGAAATCGATTGGAGTTGTAGTCCCTAGTTGTTTCTTCAAAATCTAGGAGTTCCGGTTCAGGCCATCTTCTAGTAGTTCTTGTGGTAGGATTATAAACTCTATTATTTTTGTAAATTGGTACGAAGTATTGCCAAGCAAAAATGTATCGAGTAATATTCGGCTCAATTATTCCTTGTCTTAAAAGGGCTTCTCGTAATTTTTGTTTGTCATTATTAAATTTTCTTCGGCTACTTAAGTCTACGTCACACAACAGATGCCAAGGAGATTCACAATTTATCTGGTCTAGGATGGTATTTCTTAAAGCACCTTGTAGATAAGTTTTTAGATTAGCACCGCTAGCATCTTGGAAGTTGTACCCCTGAATGCATTTTTTCAGCTTTTCTCGGTTATATAAGAAATCACTTGTCAGATCAAAAAACTTGATGCAAGTTGCTGTAGGAAATGGAAACTTTCGAGAAAATTGCTGGACAAAATGACATCGAGATAGGTCAAAATAAGCGACTAGATGCAAATGAGCTAACTGCCGTTCAAACTCGGATTTTGAATCATCGTCGAGCGTTTCTCCAAAATATTGAACGTAATGGCTATCTTCCCATTCTGGATGTAACTGAACTTGCTTCTCCATTCTGCTTCTTAATGGCTTTTGAATTGATGGTTTAAAGCTGGGATAACCGTTGTCACTTCTGCAAGCATATAATATGCAGAATTTGTCAATGGTATTCTGACATCCTAAGCTCGACATTTTGGCTTCCTCGTTGAAATCTAGAACACGATGTTGTAGATACTTCAGTTTTGGCAATGCTAACTCAAAGTCCCAAAGTTATGTCCTAGTGGACAGGAAACCGAACCCTGGGTAGTTCTACTAAACTTATTGAGGTACAGAAAAGGTTTTTATGTAGAAGAGCGATTTTTTTCGGGGGAGACGGACAGAAGGCGAACCAACTTGCGTAAATATTTATACCCAAGATACCTGACCGTACTCATCAGTATGTCCGTCAAATTTCTTAAGCAACTGAGAGATGGCGATGACGCTCTGTTGGTCAATTGGTGTGAACTGATGGTGAGCCGTCCTGATGGTAAGGTGATCTACAAAAACTCGTTTGCCACCAACCACACCATTATTGATAACACCGTAGCAGAGATCATCCTAGCGGGTCGTACTCGATGGAAGGTGGAAAACGAGAACAACAACACCCTCAAGATCAAGAGCTACAACCTGGAACATAATTTTGGGCGCGGCAAGCAGTATCTCCCCTCGTTCCTCGCCACCCTCAACATCCTGCCCCTACTATTCCGCACGTTGTTGGAGCTGCTCGACCAGAAATACAAACTCCTACGTTCTCACTTGCCTACCCGCAAAACATTCTTCGATGATTTGCGTGTTTTAACCCGTTCAGGACTTACGCAACTGTCACAAGCAATGGCACGGCGTAGTCGCGCGCCAAGCAACTAGAGGACAAACATAGAAACATCCAGACGTTTTAGTTGCTGAACTAAATAATTTGACAATAACCCATGTTTAATTTCTTAATACAAAGAAAAAAGGAAAAGGTAGATTTCAAAAGCGCTAATCCAATTATGCGGCTGAGGGACGGGACAGCGGTAAGAACGTGGAAGAACTTAGCAGGAGTTGACCACGTTTTCTTAGCCGATGCCAATGACCGAATGGTTTACGGGGGTGATGTGGGTTGGATTCATAGTCAAGGATTAAATCAAGCGAGAGCCAGAATTAGAAGAGACTTTACTTAAGGTAAGACCGCGATCGCTATTGTGATACCTTCCTCTGGGCATTGGGGTATCCCTACTGGGGCGAGTTCTCTCTGTGGCAACCAATCTCATAAAGGCATTTGCTACGAAACCTATACAGACTGCTGAATTGCAACAGATTATTAGCTTTGTAACCCTCTTAGTCTCTAGGAACTGAATTCAGGTAAAAATAAACATTTCGGTGCGCCGAAATGGTTGTCCTTGCAAGCTTCTTAGTCGCTAGACACTGCGCTTTAGTGGGTGTGGCAATGACAACACTAACTACAGAGTGTGTAAAGTAGAACTGCATATACTAGATCCTCTTGTGGGCTGAGTAGCTGGTCTTTGTGAGAGTGCGACTCAGTGGTGACTGAGTGGCTAGACATCCAGCCAACCCAAACAAGACCAACGCGATCGCTCCCCACCCCATCGATTAGTTCCCAAGCGAACTAACTCCATGATTAAATAGCTTTTTAGAATTGTACTTCTGATAAGTAAATGAGTCGCCTAGCCGCGAAAACCCTGGTGCTGACAATACCGCTGCCACTGACTCAACACCCAGCAGCGGTGTATTTGGATGGACTGGCGGATGGTTCCAGACCGACAATGAGACAGGCATTGGATGCGATCGCATCTCTCCTGACGAACAATCAGTGCGATGCAATGACACTGAATTGGGCAGCACTGCGGTATCAAAACACTGCGGCTATCCGCACGGCGCTGATGAAACGATACGCCCCGGCGACAGCGAATAAGATGCTGTGTGCGTTGAGAAGAGTGCTCAAAGAAGCGCTGAGATTGGATTTGATGGATGCGACCGATTATGCTCATGCGGTGGATTTCCCGAGCGTATCGGTCAAAAAAGGACTCAGAGGACGGGCACTGAATCAGGATGAAATTGCCGCGCTCTTTCAGGTGTGCGTTGATGACGCAACACCCACGGGTGCTAGAGATGCGGCGCTCATCGCTATTTTGAGGGGCGCTGGATTGCGTCGGGCTGAAGCAGTCAACTTGGACTTGAAAGACTTTAACGCCAGCTGCGGTCAGATGGAAGTGCGCGATGGGAAGGGCGGGAAAGACCGCACGGTGTATCTGTCGAATGTAGCGAGCGCTCTCGTGGAAGATTGGCTTGTTGTCAGAGGCTTGTCACCGGGTCCGTTGCTGTGTCCAATTCGCAAGGGCGGACGAGTGGAACGGCGACGGATGACTCCCCAAGCGGTGTTATTGATTGTGCAAAAACGTGCGAATGAAGCTCTTGTAGCGGCGTTTTCTCCCCACGATTTTAGAAGGACGTTCTGCTCGGATTTGCTGGATGCTGGCACTGATATTGTCACGGTGCAGAAACTCGCAGGGCATGCTTCACCAGCGACCACTGCCAAGTATGACCGACGCGGGGAAGAAACGAAGCGAAAAGCTGTGGAGCGGTTGGATATTCCCTACACTCGGCGGGAGTGAGGGTGCAATCTCTGTCCGATTCAACACCTGCAAGGCCTGCGGTCTCGTGACTTGCCTCCAAGCAGTTCGGCATTCCCCGCCCGCTTGGAGGCCGCTGGAGCTGCCCGGTCATCGTCTAGTTGCTGAGGTTTTGTCGGAGCTGAGTCTCGCTTGTCTGTTCCTTTCTCGTTCGTTGAGTCGTTGGCTGCTGAGTTGGGTGCAGTTGAGTGTTGTTGGCGGGTGAGCGATCGCGCTTTCACTGGCTTCGTTGCCTCGTGTGGTTTGATTAGGTTCCGCTTCCCCGACGTTGCATATTTCAGTCCAGTGACCGAAATTCTAGTTTCACGACCTTCAGATCTCACCGAAGAACTGGAACGATGTTTCAGTTGAATCAGCATCCGTCGTGTAGAGTGCCTAATAACTCTAGAGTTAGGCACTCCAGTTAATTGACCTGAACCCAACTGATGAGTAGAATGCCTAAAATATCCCTATAGTTAGGCACTCCGTTTATGTTTATCCGAACCAAAATAATTAAAGGTCAACCTTACCGTTACCTGGTCGAAACTTATAAAACCGCTGACGGCCAAAAACGTCAAAAGGTACTCAAATATTTAGGTCATGCTCCCACCCTACCGGATGATGCTCCAACGGCTGTTGTACTGTTTGCTGGAGGCGGTGGGGTAGAAGCTGGCATGGTCATGGCTGGTGTTAGACCCCTTTTGAGCGTGGAATGCGACCCCAGTCGAACAGAA
>NZ_JAMPKE010000057.1:0-18676 GCF_039961955.1 Trichocoleus sp. DQ-A1 | reverse complement strand
AACGCCGAACCAGCCTACATACAGGCGGTTGTCGGTTGATGTGACCCAATCGCAAAACCGTTGCCATACGTTGGCGCTTTCGCGTCTTTGTAAGGTTGTGGTCATGTTTTTATGAGTGCTTTGAATTTTCTAGGTTCGGTATGAATGAGGCGAAGTTTGTCTCGCCTTGTATTTAATAATATTTACATTTATTCGTATTTGTCCAGTCTTTTTTTGTTCATAAATCCGAATCACTGTCATTTCATTTACTTATGAGTGGCTGAGAATGCGGTAGGGTTAGCGATCGCAAGCGAGACGTGTCAGCCAGGAGTAGTGGGCGATCGCTTAATGTAATGCCCTAAAAATCAAAGTAAATGTAGGGAAGACCACCTTGGGGCGCAAATATCCAGACAATGTAGAAACACAATGGCACCAGCAGCAGCTTCAGAGGCCAATTAAGCTGTAACTTGAGACCCCGATGGACGGCATAGACCAAGAACATCGACGCGGCTAGCAGCCAAAGCAGTAAACCTAACTGGGATGCATTCACACCCAGCGCCTCTCCGTAGACTTTTTCGGCAAACTGGGCATCAGCAGATTGACCCCAAAGGTGCTGAATCACCCAACTGGATTGTTTCAGATTCGGTAGGCGGAAGAAAATCCAGGATGTGAACACCATAAACTGGGTTAGCAACCACGCAACCAGTACACCTGGAAGGCTTTTCCACCAATTTCTAGCTTTCTCAGACTGGCGGGAGTGGGCTTCTGTGAGGCGGTGAGCCACTAAAGCAAGACCGTGATAGGCACCCCAGACGACATAGCCCCAAGCCGCTCCATGCCAAATCCCAGCAATTAACATGATAATTAGCAAATTCAGGCAGGTACGGCGCAGCCCTTGGCGCGAACCCCCCAAGGGAAAATAGAGGTAGTTTCGCAACCAATCGCCTAGCGTAATATGCCAGCGCCGCCAAAAATCAGCAATGCTGGTACTGAAGTAAGGAAAATTAAAATTCTCCGGGAGATTGAAGCCTAAGAGGATGGCACTACCACGGGCGATATCTACGTACCCACTAAAATCCAGATAGAGTTGCAGTCCGTAGGCAGCGATCGCTAACCACAAATCGCCGCTGCTAGCTCGCTCTAAGTTACCAAAACACAAATCGACAAAAATTCCCAGCCGATCTGCCAAAAGCGCTTTTTTAACTGCACCGCAGGCAATCAGCCACAATCCTTCCGTAATCTGATTAAGCGTTGGAAATTGCAGCGTTTTGAGCTGAGTTGAGAATTGATGATAACGAGTAATTGGCCCTGCAATTAGCTTGGGAAAAAATAACTTATAAGCTGCAAAATCGAGAAATCGCTCCGTCGCTGGGGCACCACGATATACATCAATTAAATAAGCAATGCACTCAAAAGAAAAGAAACTCAAACCTAAAGGCGCAATTAAGTGAGTGCTGACCCAACTGGCGCTATTTTCGGCAACGGGTAGCGATGTTCCGGTGAATTGTTCATAGAAGCCCGCCACCGAATTTAAGAAAAAAGGTACATACTTGAAGCTCACCAACAACAAGACATTCAGAACAATCCCCAACCATAAAAACTTTAGTCGCTGACGATTCCAAAACGCTTGATCGAATTGCCAATCTTCATGGGGATCGGTCGCGTACATCCCTAATGCTGTATTTTCTCCAATTGCCTTACCTAAGCTGAAGTTCATCAAGGTGATGGCAATCAACAAAGGAATATAGGCGACTTGCGGCGAGGCTAAAATTTGCAGCCAATGCTCATTTACTAAAGTTGGTGCTTGCAGCGAGGTATAGAAAACCAGACTGACAACAAGCAACGTCCACATCTGCAAAGACTGTTTTTGGAACGACCAGTAAATTCCCAAAACGCTGAGCAGAAAAACTCCGTAGATAAGAGAGATAAAAGTCATTTTTGAAGACTGAGGAGTAAGGACTGAGGGCTGAGGACTGAGGGCTGAAGGCTGAGGACTGAGGGTAAATAAGAAGAATTGAACTGAGTAAAAGAATGAGAGAAGTTTATCTTGGATATTGGGCACTCATTTTACTCCTGATTGACTCAGTCCTCAGTCCGCACTTCGTGCCGCTTCGTTAATATGACTCAGTCCTATTTAGCAGGAAAATAAGGGTAAACAACAAGGATTGAACTGAGTAAAAGAATGAAAGAGATTCATCTTAGGTATTCGGTAATCATTCCCCTCCTGACTCACTCAGCCCTCAGTCCGCACTTCGTGCCGCGCTAACATAATTCAATCCTATTTAGCAGGAAACTAAGGGTAAACAAGAAGAATTGAACTAAGTAAAAGAACGGGATAAATTCATCTTGGGTATTGGGCACTCATTCCACTCCTGGTTCACTCAGTCCTCAGTCCTCTTAACTCAGTCCTATTTAGCAGGCCAGGGAATCATGGGATCTTCGGCTAGCTGGTTAGAAACTTCATAAGCACCGTAGCGGTTGAGGTGGCTGGGGTCGGAAAAATAATCGTGTTGAGTAGGATAAAGCTGATTTAAATCTCGGAAAATCAGCCCTTTTTGGATTGCTTGCGATCGCATATACCGCTGAAATTCTTGCTCATATTCTATGCGTACTGGGTCTAAGTAATCTTGGGTCAAAGGCAGGTTTATAAAAACAATCGGAATTTGACGCGCTTGGGTAAATTGCAGCAGCGATTCTAGCGCTTGGGTTTGCTTGCCTTCCATCTTGAAAGCGTAGTAATCGCTGTCATAGTCGCCGCTGACTCTGGCATATTGCTTGTAGTAGGTGGCAGGATTGTAACGAACGGTGAGGGGAAGGAAGCCATCAAAATCGATGGCAAATTGGCTGGCTGTCAATGCTTGGGGAGTATCGGTAGCTCCCTCAGAAGTTGTTTTCGCTGGTTTTGCCCAAACAACATACAGATCCCGCAACCGCGTTTTCATTTGGTCGCGCTGGGGATAAGTTGCTGAGAACGTTCCTAGCGTTTCATTGAGCCAATTATTAACCATTTGATAGCTTTGCGTTAAGGAACCACTAGCTCCTTTATCCGCCGTCGCCGGAGTTTTAGCCGGTGGTGTCGCCGTCGTTCGGCTGGGACTTCCTGGGGTTGAATTCTGCTTGGGGAAAGTACCGGCAAGCAGATGTTGGTAGCCTTGCGAGTTAGCGATCGCATTATAGGTGGCATCTATCCGCCCGCTATTAAACGCTCTGGCACCATCCGCCCAAATAATCAGTTTTGGCAGTTGCTCTGGCGTCAAAACTTGGCGAACCATCAAATCTACTACTTGAGCCGTCGCACCGTTGATGCCAAAGTTAAACACCTGAACACCCGGATATCCCTGCGCTGCCAGTGCTTCTTCCAGCGCTTGAGGATCGACCCCCCGCATTGCCCTAGAACTGCCCACAATCCAAACATCCGGGGGCACTCCCCGTCTTTGTAACAGCATCTGTTGGTAGAGAGCCACTTTTTCGTCTAACAGGCGGTTATTAAAAGAGGGATTAGAACTTCGGGCGGCTGCCAAAATTGCTGCTGATGCGGCATTCCGCTGGGACTTTTCACCCTCGTTCCTTACGGTGATATCTCCTTGGCGAGTGAATCCTTCGGAATTGAATACAGGAGCCTCTGAACCACGAGATTTTTGCAAAGACATCTGGGGCAAGGGAACTGACGTATCCTCGATCGGTTCTCGTGGGTCAAGGGTTGATTTGCCGCTGACCGCTGACGCTTGATTAATGGGTGGTTTTGACTTCAGGATCGCAGACAGAAACCAATCCGTTTGCACCGTGAGCAAGAATCCCAGCATCCCCCAGACCAAAGCCACGACGAAACCTTGGTAATAAGTGTAGGTGGAAGTGCTAAGTTTGCCTGAGGCGACGGGTGCCAGGTCTTTAATCTCCACCGTGGGAATAAACAATTGGGAAGCGCATAACCATTGCTGGATGGTTCGAGTCACTTTGAAAGAGACAGCGCTAGCGGCTGCTTTGAGGTCTTCCTTAGTGACATCAGAACGCAGAACGGGTTCGTTACTGCCAGAGAGGATATCTCCTAGATAAACATCGCTGGCAGCAAATTCTGGGGTTGCTTCCGGTACCAGTCGTTTGCGAGGGGTGAAATCAACGCCCATCTGCCACAAGGGGGTGGAGTGACCGGCGCGACGCCCATAAATTCGCACCCCTTTAATGCCAGGAATCGCCAACCCGCGCAGAAACTTGGCAACAGGTGGCCCGACGGCAGATTGCTGCGGACTAGAGAGTGCCTCGCTCATGATGTGCAACAAATCTTGTTTGCGGCGCAGAGATAAACGAATGCCACCCGTTGTTAATCGCTCGTCTAGGTCGGGATTGAGTAAGCGTTGCAATAAAAACTGAATTGCGTTCAGATCGCCCCGTTGCGCCAATTCCAAAGTAGATTCTGCTAAAGCGGGATCTCTGGACGCAGGTAAATTCAGCCATTCAATCCAGATTGGCGTTTCTTGTTCCGGGACTGGTGTTACACCGTGAGTCTCAACGCCGTAAATGGTGGCAGCGTGAATGCCTTGCGTTGTCAGAGACTCTAAAACGGGAGCGATCGCACTCGTTGCGGTTTTTCGATCGGGTGCAGCGATCGCAATCTCAGCCGCATCGCTCGTGGCAGATGCGGTGTCGCCCGCTGCTTTTAGCTGCTTGAAGAGCTTCTGGCTACAAAATAAATGCAGCGTTGAATCTTTCAGAACTGCGGAGATTTGCATCTCCTGCGCGTTTAACACTTGATTGAGCAAGCGGGCGATCGCTTGGATATCTCCCCAACGCGCCCAATCCTTGAGCATTTCCTCTGGAGGGGTCAGATCCACCCGCAGCCGCCAGTCGGGAGCCGCTTCTCCTCGAACCTGGCTGCAAATCACGGCATCCCGAAACCCTTCCAGCTTCAAATTTCGTAACTGAGCCGCCACCGGCTCCGCCATCAGCGACTCATCGGTGCTGTAGTTAGAATCGCAAAGTACCCACAGACGACGGGAAACCACTGGTGAAGCAGGGGACAATTCTTGATGCTGTCCGGCTCCCCGGCTTCCTGGCTCCCTCCCAAGCGTCTGAATCACGACCTTGACGCCGACTCCCATTGGGCTGAGAGTTTCGCTCAGATAACGCGCGATCACTTCTGGTTGACCGGAGCGAGCGAGGCTGCGGTTGGAGACTCTCAGCCCGTCAGCATCGCTAGTTACTCCTCGCTCGGCAGTCATTTCCTGCCCATCCGTCGGCGTTGCAGCAGCCACGCCTGCGGCATCTGACGCCTGATGCAGTTCCAGCCGCTCTAGGTGAATTTGCTTGATCCAGTCTGGGCGCTGGATGCCTAGTTTCCGACCATAAAGAATCACCTGGTCAATGGGAGCTTCTTGCGGGGGGAACCCAGCTCCCCCTTCCTTCCCCTTCAGTGCCTCGACAAATCGGCTCACAACGGGTCCAGCAGGCGGACATTCGGAGCCTTCACAAAGAATATGCAGGTTATTCCCTCGTAAGCGAAATCGTAGGCGCACTTCCGGAAGACCGATAGCGCGGGAAACCCACTGGGCGAGGGAAGATTGACCCTCTAAATAGGCGATCGGATCGGCATCCAACATCACAAAGAAAGTACCCTGGACTTGCAACAGATGAAAAGACGATGAAGCATGAACGCTGTAGCCCGGAGGGCGCACCCTGGGATTGGAAGTCGCGCTTAAAGGTTGTCACAAAGGATGAAAAATTGGTTGAACACCAAAATTTCAGGATATACTTCACACTTCATACTTCATACTTAATACTTCATACTTCATACTTAATACTTCAGCAAGCGTTAACCGCTCCGAACGTCCCCAAGCTTTGTACAATTGCTTCTAGATTCTCAGTAGTCTTACACAAGACTGCCATTGGTGCTACCGAATTATTGCCCTTGTGCCATAGCTATTTGCCGAACGCCCCGTGCTTAGGACAGTAGCGCTGAGGAGCGTGTTTCCTTCCTACTATGCCCTAGGAGGCTATCGCTGTATTATTCAGATGCATAAACTAGAAGGATAAGTGCCCCTTGTGCTGTTTAAATTCTGACCTCTTTTATTTGTTTGTCTAAAAAGAAATTAGTTTTCATCTAGACCTTCTCCCATGCAAACTCTTCCTAACAAAAAGCAACCGTCAACCGCCGAAAATGCAACGTCTGCAACTCCCGAAATTTGGTTGAGTTTAGCCACGGTGCCGATGCTACTCGGAGTTTTAGGCATCAAAGCAGTCAGCGAATTGTTATGCGCCATTGGACAAAATAGTGAGGAAGTATTTCGGGGCGATCGCTTGCCGGTTCTCCACGTACCCACCCCAGGAAACACATCACAGGAAGGGGAAAATGAGGAAGAGTAGCGGAAAGTAGATAAAAATACGCTCGCCGACAAACTAGGACGCGATCGCGCTCATGCAAAGCGAGGCGTTAGCCTAGCGCTGAAAGAGTCAGTTCGCAACCCCTCCCTTTTTCTGGAAAAACCCAGTTGGTGTTCGCTGTAAACCACTTGCTGGGACTAGAAACCCTAAAATTAGGTGATTATTCTTCTTTAGAGAGAATAGACTCTATGAGTTCCCTACTGCAATCGACGGATCAGCCATTGACGGTAACATCTACTTCTGCTTTATTTTTACGTCATCGCCTCAAAGTGGTGGAGGACTTATGGGAGTCTGTTCTCCAGCAGGAATGCGGTCAGGAACTGGTCGATCTGCTTAATCAACTTCGATCGAGGTGTTCGCCAGAAGGACAGGCAACAGAATTGCCTGAGTCAGTGCCTCAGCTGATCGAAAAGCTTGATCTCAATGCAGCGATTCGAGCCTCACGCGCCTTTGCTCTCTACTTCCAGCTCATTAACATCGTCGAGCAGCACTACGAACAGCGCGATCAGCAGCTTTCCCGACGTGCTACATACAATGCTCCTGCTGGTGAGGCAGCACCGCGTAAACTTCCTAGCCTGCAAGGAGATGGGGACTCCGCCATTGTGTTGTCGCCAGAGGACATGGAGGAAGAAAACCAAAACGGCGGACCGGGCGCGGATTTGCTTGAAAAGAGCTGGCACCACGATGGCACAGCTAAACGAAATGCCGGGACATTCCACGGGTTGTTTCCCCATTTACGCCAGATGAATGTGCCTCCGCAGCAAATCCAGCGCTTGATTGACAATCTGGACGTGCGGCTAGTTTTTACCGCTCACCCGACGGAAATTGTTCGCCATACGATTCGCGGCAAACAGCAGCGGATTGCTAAAATTCTGCAACAACTAGACCAGGCAGAAGAAGAATTTAGAGCCTTAGGTTTGACGACTTCTTGGGAAGCAGAGGCTTGCATCGAACAATTAACCGAAGAAATTCGCCTCTGGTGGCGCACCGATGAACTGCATCAATTTAAACCAACCGTGTTGGATGAAGTGGATTACACCCTCCACTACTTCCAGGAAGTGTTGTTTGATACGATTCCCCAGCTTCATCAACGCCTAAAACGCGCCTTAAAAGCTTCTTTTCCGGGACTTACTCCCCCTGTAAACAACTTCTGCCAGTTTGGTTCTTGGGTGGGGGCAGATCGGGATGGAAACCCCTCAGTTACACCGAAAGTCACTTGGCAAACCGCTTGCTATCAGCGCGGTTTAGTCCTGGAGAAGTATATCCAATCGTTGCGGCAACTGACGAATCAGCTCAGCTTGTCGTTGCACTGGAGCGATGTCTTGCCAGATTTGCTGGACTCGTTAGAGCAGGATCGGTCGCAAATGCCAGAAGTATACGAGCATCTGGCAATTCGATACCGACAAGAGCCTTACCGCCTCAAGCTGGCATACATTCAGCAGCGTCTGCAAAATACCAGCGATCGCAACCGGCGACTTTCGGATGGCGAAAACTTGCATCGGCAAATCTCCGATAGCCAGTCTCACGTCGTTTACCGCTCTGGAGAAGAATTTCTAGCAGAACTGCGGCTGATTCACCGGAACCTGATTGAGACGGGTTTATCGTGCCGGGATCTGGAAAATTTAATTTGTCAGGTGGAAATCTATGGCTTCAACTTGGCGCACTTAGATATTCGCCAGGAAAGCACTCGCCATTCCGACACCTTCAACGAAATAACCCAATACCTGCAAATTCTGCCCAAAGCATACAACGATCTATCGGAAGCCGAGCGCGCGCTGTGGCTGGCAACGGAACTGCAAACCAAGCGCCCGTTGATTCCAGCAGAATTGCCATTTTCTGAAAAAATTTGCGAAACCGTTGAAACCTTCCGAATGCTGCGGCAGCTCCAGCTAGAGTTTGGTTCTCAAATTTGCCAAACTTACATCATCAGCATGAACCGGGAAGCCAGCGACGTTCTGGAAGTGCTGCTGCTGGCAAAAGAAGCGGGTCTGTATGACCCCTCCACAGGAAAGAGCAGCATTATGGTAGTGCCGCTGTTTGAAACGGTGGAAGACCTGAAGCGGGCACCCGCAGTCATGCAAGATTTGTTTGAACTGCCTTTGTATCGCGCTTGTCTTGCGGGAGGCTACGAAAACGTTAAAGATTCGCAAGCGTTAAAGGTTGAGGATTCAAACCAACCTGCCAACTTGGAATCTCCAACCTATAACCTGCAAGAGGTGATGCTGGGCTACTCAGACAGCAACAAGGATTCCGGCTTCTTGAGCAGTAACTGGGAAATCCATAAAGCTCAGAAAGTGCTACAAAAAATCGCCGAACAGTACGGCATCGCCTTACGGATTTTCCACGGGCGCGGCGGTTCGGTCGGTCGCGGCGGCGGTCCCGCCTACGAAGCGATCTTGGCTCAACCCGGTCATAGTATCAATGGGCGGATCAAAATTACCGAACAGGGGGAAGTGCTGGCTTCTAAATACTCGTTGCCAGAATTAGCTCTGTATAACCTGGAAGCGGTGACAACCGCTGTGATTCAAGCAAGCTTGCTGCGAACCGGGTTTGATGATATTGAGCCGTGGAACGAAATCATGGAAGAGTTGGCGACGCGATCGCGTGCCCACTATCGCGCCTTGATTTACGAACAACCGGATTTAGTCGATTTCTTCCACCAAGTGACCCCCATCGAAGAAATCAGCCAATTGCAAATTAGCTCTCGTCCTGCTCGTCGCGGCGGTAAAAAGGATTTAGCGAGTCTGCGGGCAATTCCTTGGGTCTTTAGCTGGACGCAAACGCGCTTCCTGCTGCCGAGTTGGTACGGCGTCGGAACGGCATTGCAAGAGTTTTTGAACGAAGAACCCGAAGAAAATCTGAAGCTGCTGCGTTATTTCTACTTCAAGTGGCCTTTCTTCAAGATGGCGATTTCTAAAGCAGAAATGACGTTGTCGAAAGTAGACTTGCAGATTGCTCACCACTACGTGCGGGAGTTATCCCACCCGGAAGATCGCGATCGCTTTGAAGCCTTGTTTGAGCAAATCAAGAGCGAGTTTCACCTCACTTGCGATTTAGTTCTGACGATTGCGGGTCACAAACGGCTGTTGGATGGCGATCCAGTCCTGCAAAGGTCTGTGCAGTTACGCAACGGCACGATTGTCCCTCTGGGCTTCTTGCAAGTCTCTCTGCTAAAACGCCTGCGTCAACATGGCAAGCAAGCCGCCTCTGGTGTCGTCCATTCTCGTTACAGTAAAGGCGAATTGCTACGCGGGGCGCTGTTAACGATTAACGGAATTGCCGCCGGGATGCGGAACACGGGTTGATGGGGAATGGCTAATGGCTAATTGCTCCTGGTTCATGGTTAATTGAACAATGGGCAATTAGCTTTTGAATAAGGAGCAATTAGTCATATCAAATCTGTTTCATTGTCCATAAAAGAACCCCACCCCCAGCCCCTCCCCGCAAGCGGGGAGGGGAGCCGGAGACGCAGGCTCTGGCGGGGTGGGGTTCCGGAGAATTGTGGGGAATAAACCGGATTTGATATCATTAACCATTAAAAATAATTAGCCATTAGCTGTTAGCCATGAATAAAAAACGTATGTTAATTTGTACTTTTATGGCGTTAGCATCGGGTTGTTTCGGTGCTTACATGGGGGTACAAATTAAGTTACTGGCTGATAACCAACGCTGCGAAAATATGACAAAAAATACCTTGGAATTCGCAGTATTCAAGACGGCGTGTCAAGCTTGGATGATGCCGGGAGCTTATATGCAAGGTAGCAGCAGCGGCTTGTGGGGGGGTATGGTTATGGGAGCTTTTATCGCGGGTTTGGCAACTCACCACAAGCAGCCTGAGTGAATTGATATAAAGAGAAAGTTTAATAGCGGATTGAGGAGAAGGAAGCGCGCTTTATTCTTCCATCATCTTCTCTCTAATCCAACTCACAATATCGGCAACTAAATTTGGCTGGCTGGGAGAGAATGTTTGGAGATTACAAGGCTGTTCGCTCACTACACAAATTCTCCTCGCGTTATGAAATTTGCTCAGAGATGTGAGGAAAGTTTGACTGAAGCCTTGGGGCGGTTCACCACTTGTATCTTCGTAAAAAATTAGGAAGACTTCCTGACATTTTAGCTGCCAATAAACTTTCAGAGCTTGCATCGTTTCCGGTTCCCCTTTTTGACGTTCGGGACAGCCTTGCATTACCATCTCGGCGTAAATTTCTGAGGCGGGATTATCTGGGTTCTCGAATTTGCTGCCGTCGATGCAAATGGGTTGTACTTTGTCCCTCAGATGAGGATTGTTGTTGATGGCGGTGTTAAAAAGTTCGGGTAATACTGCTAAGTTATGGCATTGGGGGAAGGAAGTGAAACCAACTTCGGTAGTTTCTGCAACCTCTTGATGGGGAGTGATACGTGGATGATGCCAAGCTTGATAAAAGGTTGGGTAAGGCAGAGTTTGAGCGCACTGCCAGATAATTTTGTAACATTTCTTGAAGAGGTCAAAATTGCTTTCATAAACTTCATGTGTTAGACAGTGCTGCAAAGCTGAGACATCTGACGACATCTGGCGGTTTTGTAATATTTTCTCCAAACTTTCGGCAGCCCTCTTACGGGTATCCTTAGATTCTGTGGTTTCCAGAATCCGGAGTAACCCAGCAATTGCCACCTCGTTTCCCGTGCCAATTTTCCCCAAATTATAGGCAGCCTTCCCACAGGTATCCTCAGATTCTGTGGTTTCCAGAATCCGGAGTAACCCAGCAATTGCCACTTCGTTTCCTGGGTCAATTTCCCCCAAACTATAGGCAGCCCTCCAACGGGTATACTCATCTTCGGTAGTTTCCAGAATCCGGACTAACTCAGCAATTGCCACTTCGTTTCCTGGGTCAATTTTCCCCAAACTCTCGGCAGCCCTGCTACGGGTATACTCAGATTCTATGGTTTCCAGAATCCGGACTAACTCAGCAATTGCCACTTCGTTTCCTGGGTCAATTTTCCCCAAACTCTCGGCAGCCGTCCAGCGGGTAGCCTCAGATTCTGTGATTTCCAGAATCCGGACTAACCACCCAGGAATTGCCACTTGGTTTCCGACGCCAATTTTCCCCAAAGTTTCGGCAGCCCTGCTACGGGTCCCCTCAGATTCTGTGATTTCCAGAATCCGGACTAACCCAGCAATTGCCACTTCGTTTCCCGTGCCAATTTTCCCCAAACTATAGGCAGCCCTGCTACGGGTATCCTCAGATTCTGTGGTTTCCAGAATCCGGACTAACCTAGCAATTGCCACTTCGTTTCCCGTGCCAATTTCCCCCAAACTATAGGCAGCCCTGCTACGGGTATACTCATTTTCTGTGGTTTCCAGAATCCGGAGTAACCCAGCAATTGCCACTTCGTTTCCCGTGCCAATTTCCCCCAAACTATAGGCAGCACTCCTACGGGTATACTCATTTTCTGTGGTTTCCAGAATCCGGAGTAACCCAGCAATTGCCACTTCGTTTCCTGGGTCAATTTTCCCCAAACTCTCGGCAGCCGTCCAGCGGGTAGCCTCAGATTCTGTGATTTCCAGAATCCGGACTAACCCAGCAATTGCCACTTCGTTTCCCGTGCCAATTTTCCCCAAACTATAGGCAGCCCCCTACGGGTATCCTCATCTTCTGTAGTTTCCAGAATCCAGACTAACCCAGCAATTCCCACTTCATTTCCCGTGCCAATTTCACCCAAAATATCGGCAGCCCCCCTACGGGTAGACTCAGATTCTGTAGTTTCCAGAATCCGGAGTAACCCAGCAATTGCTAGTTCGTTTCCCGTGCCAATTTTCCCCAAACTTTCGGCAGCACTCCTACGGGTATCCTCATTTTCTGTGGTTTCCAGAATCCGGACTAACCTAGCAATTGCCACTTCGTTTCCCGTGCCAATTTCCCCCAAACTATAGGCAGCCCTGCTACGGGTATACTCATTTTCTGTGGTTTCCAGAATCCGGAGTAACCCAGCAATTGCCACTTCGTTTCCCGTGCCAATTTCCCCCAAACTCTCGGCAGCCTTCCAACGGGTATACTCATTTTCTGTGGTTTCCAGAATCCGGAGTAACCCAGCAATTGCCACTTCGTTTCCTGGGTCAATTTTCTCCAAACTGTTGGCAACCATCCAACGAGTATCCTCATTTTCTGTGGTTTCCAGAATCCGGAGTAACCCAGCAATTGCTAGTTCGTTTCCCGTGCCAATTTTCCCCAAACTCTCGGCAGCACTCCTACGGGTTGACTCATTTTCTGTGGTTTGCAGTAAGTTGATGAGTTTATTAATGACAAGGCTACAGTTAGTGTGTAACAGCGATGCTCTCGCTGCCTTGGCAAGCGGTTCGAGATATATCTGCCATTCTTGTTTGTCAGTGTTGTAATAACCAAAGCCCCACGTAACGATTTGCGTTACTATTTCATCTGCCCAAGGACAATCCTGAAACTCCGCAACCCCATCTGAGGCTAGAAAATAGGCTCGATCCCCATAAAAGTAGTATCTGCACCCATCTTCAAACTCTACCAATGCTTGAATAAACTTCTCTTTCTGCTCCCTTTCCACATCCTCTCGCCCCAGCCATAGCAAAATTACCTCTTTCCACTGCGGCTCAAAAATGCGGTAAATATTGCCCAGTAACGGTTGAGGATTGTCATTGTCGTGAGTCAAGAAAAAGTGCCAATCTTCAATCGCTAGCGCTGCAAAATATTCCTGAAACGTCAGATGATAGAACGCATAGACAGGTTCATCAGTTTCCGCATCTCGGTACACCAGATTCAGCCAACCAATCTGCTGCGCTAACTCAAACAGACATTCCCCCATCAGCTGATAAGCTAGCGACTCCCTCAGCGGTGTCTGATTCTCAATTGCGGCAACTGCCAACCTTCCCAACGCTGCATTCAACTCCTGCCGTTGCTGCCAGCCTATAGGAAACTCGTTTTTTTTCCACTCATAGAAATCCTCTCGAAATCGCTGATAAAGCGTCGCTTTCGTCTTCGGTAACTCCCCTTGCTTCACCGCCCAGGTTTGACACAACAGCGCCAACCGCAAGGGATTTCTAATCAAATCTCGAATTCGTTCCCGCCCCGTTTCCCCTAAATTCTCCCATAACTGCTTCCCTAACTGGGGTTTCTCCGCCCTAGCAAACCACTCCCCAATAAACTCCCCCACCTGCGGATCGTCAAAATCCAGGGTGCGATAGATATCACAATTGGGCACTACCCGATCGTTCGCCTGCCAAACATTCAGCCGACAGGTTAAAAGGGTTTGCGCCTGTGCCACCCAACCCCTCAGCTGATGTGCAATTCCTTGTAGGGGCGAATTTGCCCCCGTGGATGTATCCGCCCGTATTTCATCCACCCCATCCAACAGCAACCACACCTGATGAGAATTAAACAACTGCATTAACTCAGTTTGCATTTGCGCTGATACCACCATTCCTTGAAGAGACAGCGCCTCCTTCAGCCAAACCTGGAGTAAATACTCTTCCAAAGTTTTCCCATCCAGACTCCCCAGCTGAATGCAAATCGGCAACCGGGAAACATTTTCTGAATCCTTGAGATGACGGGCAATTTGCTCTAACCACGTACTTTTCCCCGCCCCCGGTTCCCCAATAATGGCAATCATCTTGCCTTCCCCCGCCTCAATTACCTCCCGGAGAAACGCATCCGCCTCAAACCGCTTCTCAATTTCCTTCTCATTCAGCTGATATTGCAACCGCCCCTCATCTGGGGATGGGCAAGACTCCTCACTCCGTCGCGGCTGAGTCGTCGGTTTCACCAAACCCAGTGGCACATAAATACCCACCTCATGCCCCAACCCCGCACCCGTCGCCTGTCGCCGGAATTGGTAACGCTTCAGCTGTTCCTCCAGCATTTTGTGGCAGATATCGCCCCAGTCAATCGGGTTTTCTGGCGTTGTATCTGGGGGATTCGGTTTTTTCGGATCGATTAACTCTGCTAGTTCTAAATTTAGGGAGGATGCGATCGCGATCGCACTCTCATAGTCAACATCTTCGTTCCCTGAGAAAAACCGCTTAACCGTCTTTTCACTCACCGATGCTGCTGTAGCAATGTCCAAATAAGTCCAACGCCTGCCTTTGTAATTGCGTTTAGCAGCTTTAGCGTCCATGAGTTTCTGCTTTCCAGCCTCGTTTACCTGAACGCTGTTGCGATTGCGGATTTCAGCCATAGTCAACGGAAAAGAACAGTTGCGGATATTAATAGCTTAGGCGGCGTCACGGTTTGATGAGGGTCAGAAAGGGTCACTTAATCTCTGTCCCTAAGAGTTCGGCGGTTTCTCCAGGCGATTCGCTTTCGTGGAATTGTAAGGTTCAGCAATTCCACAAATGACCACCAACCTGTTCAAATATTTACTTATAGTTGAAAACCCAGAATATCAAGCTTTACTCTTACTTGTTTTTATCCTGTCCTTAGACTCAGTTAATCTTAAGAAAGCCAGCGCTGTATCATTTCTTGTCCAAGCAGGATTGATTGATATCGGGGGCATTATTTCAGTTATGTCGGGAACATCCTTGCCATTAGTCATCCTTATGATGTTGGCGCAAGGCGTTTATTTGATTATCGATGCTTACCGCGCCGAAAAAAGTGGTCAGTAGACGAAGCGCGGGGCGAAGCATTCGCATTAATAATTTTCGGTTAAGTGGCATAAGCGATCGCGCTTTCTTCTTCGCCCCTACCGCTAACCATCTGCAATATCGTTGAGTTGAATTGGAAAACTGTATGAAAAAACGCCGATGGGTGTGGTTCTTTAGTTTGCTGTTTGCTTCCCTACTGGTTGTTACCAGTTGCGGCAACAACTTCGATGATGTCAAAAACCTCAAAGCCGGTGTTGGTAAGCAAGTTATTGTTTTAGGCGATAGCATCGCCTCTGGATATGGCGTGGACAAGACAGAAGCTTTTCCCAGCGTGTTGAGTCGTCAACTCGGTTTGCCAATACTGAATCGCGGTGTTAGCGGCGATACAACCGCTATGGGGTTGAGTCGCTTACAAAAAGATGCGATCGCGGCAGAACCTTGGCTGGTAATTGTTGAATTAGGCGGAAACGATTTTCTGCGAAAAATTCCTAAAACAGAGACAGAACAGAACTTGCGACAAATTGTCACTTCGATTCAACAACAAAAAGCAATTGTTGTGCTGCTAGGAATCAATCTCGGCTACATAGAAGATGAATATGACGAACTTTATCAGCGTGTTGCTAAAGATACACAGGCTTATTTAATTCCGCAGGTTTTAACTGGAATTGTCGATAATCCAAAAAATCGCCAGGAAGATATCATTCATCCAAATGCCGCCGGACACCAGCTTTTAGCTTCCCGCGTTGCTAAAAATTTACAGCCCTTATTAGCCCAGGCTACTTGGCCTCCAACCTTGTTGCAATATCGACGGAGTGCTAATCAAACATAGGAGCGACTTGCTCTCAAACTGTTAAATATTCCCACTAAATCACTTTTTGTCAAGCCCCTTGGGTTGTAAAAGAATAAAATAGACATTAGCCTCTAGAGCTGACTTTCGCTGTTACAAATAAGAGGTAAAGATTTCGTAACAAGTCCTACAGAATTGGATCATGGAAAGTCTGTATCCAATAAGAGTTTGCCCTTGTCTATTTCACTAGAGATTCTTTTATGACCTCCTCGATCCGCTTCCTCATGTGCGCTCCCGACCATTACGACGTGGATTATGTGATTAATCCCTGGATGGAGGGCAATATTCACAAATCCTCGCGCGATCGCGCCGTCGAGCAATGGCAAAAGCTTCACTACGTCCTCAAAGACCATGCCATTGTCGATTTGGTTGCACCCCAACGCGGTGTGCCTGATATGGTGTTTACAGCCAATGCTGGGCTGGTGCTGGGAGATACCGTCGTCCTGAGCCGCTTCTTCCACAAAGAGCGGCAGGGTGAGGAGCCTTATTTCAAGCAATGGTTTGAGGAAAAAGGCTATAAGGTGCATGAACTGCCTAAAGACTTGCCGTTTGAAGGCGCGGGCGATGCGCTGCTGGATCGAGAGGGGCGCTGGTTGTGGGCGGGATACGGCTTCCGCTCAGAACTCGATTCTCACCCGTTGTTGGCAAAGTGGCTCGACATCGAAGTGCTATCGTTGCGATTGATGGATGAGCGGTTCTATCATCTGGATACCTGCTTCTGTCCCCTGAGTGGCGGCTATTTGCTGTATTACCCCCCCGCATTTGATTCTTACACCAACCGCTTGATTGAAATGCGAGTTGCGCCGGAGAAGCGGATTGCCATTGAGGAAGCGGATGCGGTAAATTTCGCCTGCAACGCTGTGAATATTGACCACGTTGTGGTGATGAATAAGGCGAGTGAGGCACTCAAAAAACGCCTTGCCGATGTTGGATTCCAAGTTATCGAAACACCGCTGACAGAATTTTTGAAAGCCGGTGGTGCTGCCAAGTGCCTGACGCTACGGGTGACAGAACCCGTCCGAGAAGAAGTCCATGCCAATGTCTCGGTGGAAAGCCGCACGATTCGTCTAGAAGGGCATTTGCTAGACTCCGGCTTAATCAACCGTGCTTTAGATTTAGTCGTAGAAAATGGGGGTAGCTTCCAGGTTCTTAACTTCAGTCTGGGAGAGCAACGGCAAAGTACCTCCTCTGCGGAGGTAAAAGTGTCGGCTCCTTCCCATGATGTGATGGAAGCGATTTTGTCGCAGCTTATCGATTTGGGTGCGGTGAATTTGCCCCAAGATGAGCGTGATGCCAAGCTGGAAGATGTCATCCAAGCTGGGGTGGCTCCAGATGATTTCTATGTGTCCACCATTTATCCCACAGAAGTCAGAATCAATGGGGAGTGGGTGCGGGTGCAAGAGCAACGCATGGATGGCGCGATCGCTATTACCCAAACTCCCAACGGACGGGTAGCACGGTGTAAACTGCTGCGGGATTTAGAACTTGGCGAACAGGTGGTGGTTGATGTCGTCGGTATCCGCACGGTGCGGAAGACGGAATCCCGCGAACAGCGCAACACCCAAGAATTCAGTTTTATGTCTGCCGGAGTTTCCAGCGAACGCCGCGTGGAATTGGTGGTGGAACAAGTTGCCTGGGAACTTCGCAAAATCCGCGATGCTGGCGGTAAAGTTGTGGTAACAGCAGGGCCAGTAGTGATTCATACTGGCGGTGCCGAACACCTGACGCATCTGATTCGGCAAGGTTATGTGCAGGCGTTGCTGGGAGGAAATGCGATCGCTGTCCACGACATTGAGCAATCCATGCTGGGAACCTCGCTGGGTGTGGATATGAAACGCGGCGTCGCTGTTCGCGGGGGACACCGCCATCACCTGAAAGTAATTAACACGATTCGCCGTTATGGCAGTATTGCCAAAGCTGTTGAGAACGGTGCGATCAACAGCGGTGTCATGTACGAGTGCGTCCGCAATGGCGTTCCCTTCTGCCTTGCCGGTTCCATCCGCGATGATGGCCCCCTGCCAGATACTCAGATGGACTTAATTAAAGCTCAGGAAGAGTATTCCCAACTGCTGCAAGGTGCAGACATGATTTTGATGCTCTCTTCGATGCTGCACTCAATTGGAGTGGGAAATATGACACCAGCCGGGGTGAAGATGGTCTGCGTAGATATTAACCCAGCCGTTGTCACCAAATTGAGCGATCGCGGTTCTGTCGAATCCGTCGGCGTCGTCACCGATGTCGGGTTATTCCTCAGTCTGTTAGTGCAACAGCTGGATAAGTTAACCAGTCCTTATCACATTGCTCAATCAGCTTAATTATTGTGTAAACACGATAGGGTGGGCAGTGCCCGCCCTATTTTTTTTTCCAATAGTGGCTCTGAAAGCGTGAAAACAGACAGCATTTTCTATCAACTATTCCAAGCTTTTCCCAGCATCTTCTTTGAATTGATTGGTCAACCTGCTTCAACGGGTAACACCTATCAATTCACTTCAGTTGAAGTTAAACAAACTGCTTTTCGTATCGATGGTTTATTTCTACCCTCTGACGATTCTGCCGACCAACCCATTTATTTTGTAGAAGTCCAATTTCAACGCGATCCAAGGTTCTATCAGCGCTTTTTTGGCGAAATATTTTTATACCTCTCTCAATATGAGCGACCGAATGATTGGCGCGGAGCAGTAATCTTTAAAAACAGAAGCCTAGATCCTGGCGTACAAGCGCAGTATCGAGAATTACTGACCAGTCCGCGAGTTAGGCGGATATAGTTGGATGAATTAGCGGGACTTAAACAGATTTCAAGCCCAAATAAAACCCAAAGCAGCTTTATAGGCTGAGAATACATCTCGATTAGCGTTCACCCACTCCATAAAACGGAAAGACATCGCTGTCCG
>NZ_JAMPKE010000056.1:0-19664 GCF_039961955.1 Trichocoleus sp. DQ-A1 | reverse complement strand
AATCATCGACGTGGCAAAACAAAGCTTCTAAACTAAGCATGGGCGGGTAGATACTTGAGAACTCAGCACTTTCAGCGTATCTGCTCCGCCCTTTTTTATCCCGAACTCACGTTAAAATACATAAGTCTATTTTGAAGCCCTTGACCGCTAAGCATAAATTAAGCTTGTAAGGCTGCAAAACTATATAGCTTATAATTCATTAAATCTTGCGGCTGTTATCCAGATCCTATAGCAGCAATTCTCAGATGCATGAATGAGACGCTTTGGCACACACTATTGCTGTGTTCCAGATAAGCTTTATATTGCACCATCAGCTAGCTGCATTAGTTCAGATGGATTAATAAAGTAGCTTTGCTTGATGGAACAGTTGAGTTTGTGTACCCAAGACTTCGTAGAGGTCAACTGCTTGCTGCTTACCGCGAGGGATCACCCGGTCAATCAACCGACAGTTGAATAACTCCGGTTGTCTCATCTGGGCAATAACGGCATCACTGGCAAGGATGTGACAGCCGTAAAGCTTTGTCAATTCTTCTAGACGGGCGGCAGTATTCACGACATCGCCGATTACAGTAGAGTCCATGCGCCGGTCTGAACCCACTGTCCCAATCATGGCAACGCCTGTATGAATGCCGATACCAATGTTCACCGGCTGCTCCAGGTTGTATTGTTGGCGATCGCGATTAAACCGATTTAAGCTGTCTACCATCGCCACCGCCGCACTTAAGGCATCCTGTCCGTGGTTTCCCGTGCGGTCAAACACCGCCATCAGTGCATCTCCCAGGAATTTATCAATAAATCCATAATTGATGGCGATCTCTTGATTCATCTGGGTAAAGAAAGCGTTCAGCCACTCAAAGGTGTCGCTGGCTGTTTGAGTTTCCGCGATCGCGGTAAATTCCCGAATATCACAAAACAAAATCGTCAATTCTTCTTCCCTGGCGTTTCCCAGTTGAATTGACTCTACCCCTTCGGGTGCAATGCGTCTCAAGAATTGATCCGGCACAAATAGCCGAAACTTCTCTGAGAGATATTCATTGATTCGCCATGCCGCTGATAGTTGACGCTTCGTTTTTTCTTTAATTTTTTCCTGCATTTGTTGCCCGGAATGCTGCGATCGCATCTCGATCAAACGCAGAGTATTCGCAATCTTTTTCAAAAGGAGAGTAGTTTTAATCGGCTTGGTGAAGTAGTCATCACCTAATATTTCCAATCCCCGAAGCTTGGATTCTTCATCATCCAAAGCCGTCAAAAAAATCACCGGCACCGTTTGTAGCTTTGCATCCTCCCGCAACCGGCGACAAACTTCAAAGCCTCCCAGATCCGGCATCATCACATCCAGTAAAATCAAATCTGGCTGAAAATCTTTGACAACTTCCAGTGCTTGAACGCCTGATGAAGCTATTAGAGTTTCATATCCTTGTGAATACAACAACTCTTCTAGCAGCAATAAATTATTGGGTTCATCATCAACTAACAGAATGCGCGGCAAGGGCTTTGTCATGGGACTGACAATATAAGTGCAAGTGGCGCTGTTATGGAAAACTACTTCTGTTAGCCACCATTACACTCGCGCCTATGATTTTCCTTCAGTGTAACTACTTAAAGCAGTTGTTCGCTGAACCAGTAATTCTAACTAGATGCCCCTGACGATTCCTAAGCTTGACAAGTTTTCTTTCAGTACAGGTAGGTAGATAGATGGAAATCTAACTCCTCCGAGGTCGCCGGTAACTGAGAGAACTTTAACATTATTGAAACACAGGACTTCGGTAAAGACAATTAACCATCTGGTAGATCGAAAAACAAACCGATCAAGAGATGATCTTTCTCCCAAAGATAGATAGCCCTTTGGTTGTAACAATTCTCGATTGGATGCAGTAAGGGTGAACCCCACCCCGTAAACCTAGAGGTCTGCCACACCTCTCAATTTGCAGATTCAAATAGGGTATAGGGACAGGGTATCCTTGCCCCTCATGGATTCTTTGGGGTTCTAATCCTGCATAAAAGAGCGGACGGTAGTCGTGAGGAGATCGATATCTATTGGCTTACTGATGTAACCATTTGCCCCAGCAGCCAAACAGCGATCGCGATCGCCCGCCATTGCCATTGCCGTTACTGCAATTACTGGCACCGACTTCCACAAGCGATTGGCTTTGAGTTGACGGATAATTTCAAACCCATCCACCCCCGGTAGTTGGATATCCATGACAATCAAGTGCGGCAGCGATTTAGGCGTCACAAAGGGCGATTGCAACGCTTCCATCATCGTGCCACCGTTATAAATTAACTCAACTGCATACCCTTCTAACTCAAGTACATCAGAAATCAATGCCTGATTGAAAGCTTGATCTTCCACCACCAAAACTCGCTTGGCATTCCCAGAAGATACACCACCTTTGAGCAATGATGACTGCTGTTGGCTTGGCACTGGGTTCGCTGCCTCTGTCAAAGTTTGACTCATTTCCGTTACCGGCAACCAGACGCGAAACGTACTCCCCTGATTTTCCACCGATTCCAGAGAGACGGTGCCGCCGTGGAGTTCCGCCAGTCGCTTCGTCAGCGCCAAACCTAACCCAGTTCCTTCATGTTGCCGCGTTAAGGAAGCATCCACCTGCTGGAAAGGGCGAAACAGCAAATGCCACTTATCTCTAGAAATCCCGATACCTGAGTCTTTGACTTCAAGACACAAGAAAGGCGTGCTAGGATTCACCGGGCTGCGATCCGGTCGAAATTCCCCAATCAACTGGGTGCCATAAGCCAGTCGTCCACTCAATTTAATTTGCCCGCGATCTGGGGTAAACTTGACAGCGTTGGAGAGCAAATTAATTAATATCTGGCGGACACGGCGTTCATCTAAAGATGCCTGCCCCAGCCGATAGTCTATTTCTAGGGTTAAGGCAAGTCGCTTTTTATCCGCACGGGGTTGAATCATTTGCAAACACTGCCTGCAAAGATCCAGGATGGAAACTGGCTGGAGTTCGAGTTCTGCCTTTCCGGCTTCTATTTTGGAGAGATCCAGAATGTCATTAATCAGCTGCAACAGGTGTTGACCGCTTTCTTCCATCACCCGCACGTATTTAATCTGGCGTTCGTTCAAGGAACCGGCAATTTGCCGCAGCAACAAGTCCGAAAACCCTAAAATGCTGTTGAGGGGTGTCCGCAGTTCGTGGGACATGGCAGCCAGAAACTCAGACTTCATTTGGGAAGCCCGTTCTAAATTCTGATTAATTTCGCGCAGGTGTTCTTGCGCCTGGGCCCTTTCAATGGCAACGCCCAGCGTGCGACAAGCGACCAGGAGTATATCCTGTTGGGGAGCGTCCTGAAGTCTCTGATGAGTGCGAGATTCCAGCGTCAAGACGCCAATAATCTTGCCATTGGCGGCGGGAATGGGAAAAATGCCCAGTTGACCAATTGCCGGATGGCGAAATGCCGACACTGCCTGGGAATGTTTAGAATAATCGTCAACAAATACTGGCTTGCCGGTTTCTACGACTTGCCACAATAACCCTTGACCATAGGGAATCCCTCGATCGAGAAAGGCTTGCATCTCGGCAACGGCAGCTTCGCCGTGAGTCGCGATGAATCGACCAGAAATTTGATTGGTGAGAATATCGGCATAGGCATCAATGCCTTGACCCGTAATTACCTTGACATCGCCGAACGCTGCACCCATTGTCTCCACCAGATAGGAAAGTGCAAATTTTCCGATTGTCTGCAAGTCACTGGCAGGCTGCAACCGTTCCATCAAACCTACTAAAAAAGTCAGCCGCCTCACCTCAGCGTTTAAAGTTACCTGGTAGTCTTGATACCTGGTGACATCGCGGAAGGTAAACAGGCGTCCCCCATCACTCGTCAGTGTGGTATCTATCTCTAGGCAGATACCGTTAGATTGCTGTACGGGAAAGGAAATGTATTCTGTTTCGGTTTCGCTAAGGGCTGAAGCGATTTGTTCGCTCTGCTGCTGCGACCAATAGCCCTGCGCCACCACTTCAGCCAAGACTTCGCTACAATGCGGCTGTAGACCCAGCCATTCGGGGGGAAGTCCCCAAAGAAGACTGAATTTTCGATTAAACAAGACTAAGTGATGGGAGCGGTTAAACAAAGCGATCGCATGGTCTACTGGATTCAAAATGAGTTCTTGTTCCTCCTTTGACTGTTGCCCAGCAGCGATTGTCTGCTCTGGTTGCATAGTTTTTTGAGAAGTTGAGGGTGAAGAAGTCGGGAATCAGTCTAGCACCGTCTGAATCTTGTTAATGTGGCTTTCATCGTCAAAAGTAAACCTTTCTTAATCATTCTTTACTTAACAAAATCTAACATTATCGCTCATGAGTTGACCAACTAAATGTTGTGATTCAACGCACAAGGCAATAAGATCAAAATCTCACTCCATAGATGTTAGGAGTCAAACTATCCAGGGTGGTGCGATCACTTCTATCTCAAGGTAGACATGATGAAATAGAGGTCAGTTGCTCCTTAAATGGGTGAGGTGAGAGATGAGGTTTGTAGAGCAAACTTTAAATCAGGAAAATGAGTTTGAAGTCAGTCTTCCTCTGTCTGAATTTCCGGCTTCAAAACTGAAAACTCAAACGATGCTAAATACTCAAAACTCCATGTCACTGGCCCAAGAACTGGCACAGAATTGGCGAGAGCAGATTGTAGCCGACTATCCCGACTCTAGCGCAGCAATGCAAGAAAGTATTACGCGCTGGCTGATCGGAGAAGATTTAGAACGATTTGAAGCCCTGAACCCAAGCCAGATGACAATTGCTCGGCAAGCAATGGAATATCGTTACCGAATTTTACGGCAGCGCTATTTAGGCGTGGGACCAGAGCGTGCCTATCGGAATCTTACGACTCGGTTGGGCAGCTTAGTGCTGCTTCGCAATAAAATCCGTACTTGGGTGGCGCTTTCGCGCGATCGCCAGCGGGCAGTGGTCGATGTATTGCAAGAAGTAATTCAGGAACTATTACACAGCGATCGCTACATTCAACAGCAAATTGCTTGGATTGCCCAATGTACTCCTAGTGATACTCGCCTCCGCAATTCCCTACTGATGACCAGTATCGAAGAGTATTGCCTCAGGCCGATTCGCAACCAACCGCTGTTAGTGTATCGGTTTGTGAATTATCTACGGCGTTCTCAGCGAGGCGGCATGACTCACGTACCCGATGGCGAACTGGTACGGCTGGTTTCCGAAGAAGTGACGCCCGATGAAACAGACAGCCCGGTGAGTTTGTTAGACGCTCAAGCAGTCACTCAGTACCAAGAAAATCAAGTTTGGGAAGAACAACAAGCGTTACGTACCACTGTCAAGCAGGAATTTAAAGACTATCTAGCCGAAAATGTGAGTCAATCTGCTGCTGATTGGCTGACACTGTATCTGCAAGGCAAGTCCCAAGAAGCGATTGCTAGCGCCTTAAACCTACAGATCAAAGAAGTCTATCGACTGCGCGAAAAAGTCAGCTACCATGCCATTCGGGTTTTTGCCGTTAAAAGCCAGCCAGAATTAGTCGCCAGTTGGCTAGAAGCGTCATTGCAAGAACACAACCTGGGTTTGACCCTAATCGAGTGGGAGCAATTCTACGCCACTCTCCCCTCCGTGCAGCGGCAGTTAATTGATGGTTTAAAAGCAGGCAAAACCCTAGACGCGATCGCTGCTGAGTTGAACCTGAAAAATCACCAAGTCATGGGCGAATGGAGCAAACTTTATCTAGCCGCTCAAGCCTTGCGGAGCGATTCTTAACCTAGTTTTCGACAACTAGCAATATTTTCTTCCCAGAGGGGTAGCATAACTATAACTATATGGATAAAACTGATTTATTCAGAACAAGGTGCTAGATAATAGCTGAAACTCGATCGCAGGGGCATCTAGGATATTCACAATTCAAGTTCTGTAACTCGCCATGACCGCACTCGGAGTAACCAAGCTGCGGCTGGTAATTACTACTGGTGCTGATACCCTCTCCACTCTTTTCCTGGGTGGCTCTGATAGATGCAAATCAAATGTTTAGATTGATTGACAAGCTCCTGCCCTTTGAAGCCTGTCTGTACTATCAAATTTTGCCCATCACCTTAGAAGGCACCTGCCTGAAACTGGGCATGGTAAATCCAACAGACACAGTCTCGTTGGATTATGTCCGTCGTATCCTAACTTATCAAAACTACTCGTTAGAAACCCAGCCGATAGCCGCTGACGCTCTCCAGGCAATCCTCAGCGCGTACTTGAAACACAATACGGGCATCGGCAAACAACAAGCCCATACCGAACCGCCCACGCCGGCAACTGGACACTTAGACACGCAGCCAGATCGAGAAAGCCCAAGCAAAAATTCCGATCCGATAGAACGGCAAACCCTCCCAACTCTGATTGTCGATAGTCCGGAAGAACTGGTCGAAGTGGAGGCAGATCGCCCCAACACTCAAGTGCCGCAACCAGCTCCAGAAAAACCTTTGAGAAAATCGCCGCAAGTGAAGCGCAACGCTACAGTTTCACCCGCTGGCAATCCCTCCCCCCAATGGCAAGAGCGATCGCAGCATCACTTATCTGGTTTCACTGCTAATCTGGCAGCCCTACCACCCCAGCAGATGTTAAAAGAATTGTTAAAGCGGGTGCTGAATGGAACTATCGATCGGCTGGATTGCGAACGACAGCTCTATGAAGGAAACATTCTCTGTAGTCGAAACAATGTCTTGCAGTTTGTTATCCCAGGATTGGCGCTACCCATACTTCAAGGAGTCATCGACGAGCTAAAGCGAATCGGAAATCTGCAATTAATGCCAGTCGAACAAACCAAAGTGGTGGAGATTGAGCGATGCTATCAGCACAATCATCTGTTACTGCGCTTGCAAATCATCCCCGGTGAGTACGGAGATGAGGCAGTTATGCAAGTGTTTCGCGGAGAAGCTTTGAGAGCTTATCAGCAGCAGCAACTAGAAACTCTCTGGGGGGAAGCTTTAAATCTTGCCCAGAAGCTCCAGCGCAAGATGAATCAGATATACCATGCCAGCGCCTCAGACTCAGTTCTCCGTACTTCATCCCATCCCGCCCCAAACCCGGCTCAGATAGAAGCCCTGCCAGCCGTGCATCACTTGCTTACGAGCATCGAGCAACAACTGGAAGGACTCAAACGAATGCCCAGCGATCGCGCGAACCTTGATCCCAAGTCAAAGGACAATATGGCTCATCTGTGATGTAATGAAGAGCGTAGGAGTAACCAGCTTATTGCCTGTTATTGCCTGAAAGCTGAACAGAAAAGCATGAATGCTCCAAGCAAGAGGCAAATCGCGATCGCTGAAGCGATGGATGAAATCAAGGCTGTAATGTGCCACCGATTGCCTTAGCCTGCACGAACGAATTCGCACCCGTTGCAGTAGGGTAGGATAAATCATAAAGGATGAATCGACGAATATCCCGACTTAGATAATCCTATTTTCCAAGCTTGCTCGTTCAAACTTTAAACTTGATAATTCATACTTTATAGTTCACACTTCCTTTCATGCAGACCAAAGCTTTTTCTGAGCTGTTCCCCCTCTTTAACACTGCCGCTCCAGAGACATTAGAATGGCTTTTGTCTGTCGCAGTCGAACACGAGTACCCATCAGACAGAGCGGTTTTGATGGAAGACGCTTGGGGCAACGCAGTTTATTTTGTCGTGTCGGGTTGGGTGAAAGTCCGACGACTCTCTGGGGAGAATGTCGTTACCCTAGCAATCTTGGGCAAAGGTGATTTTTTTGGGGAAATGGCAATTCTTGATGAATCTCCCCGCTCAACCGATGTGATTGCCCTCTCACCTGTAGAATTGCTCAGCGTCTCTGCCCAACGCTTCATTCAAACCCTCTTCAAAGATCCGCAGTTGCACCACCGGATGTTGCAACTGATGGTGAAGCGTCTGCGCCAAACGAACCTCCGCTTTCAAATGCGTCATCAACCTCCAGCCGTAAAATTAGCGAACACGCTGATTGCTTTGGGAGAAAACTATGGTGAAGCCACTGAAAAAGGAATGGAAATCTATAATATTCCCTCTAAAGATTTGGCTAACGTTACAGATATCGGCGTTGAAGACACTAGCAAAATTATCGAGAAACTGGAAAGTAAAGGCTGGATTAAAATCGATCCAGAGCAGGAGACGCTCCATCTTCTCAACATCAAGCAGCTAACGCATCTAGCAGGACGAGTTTAGTCGTGAGATTCCAGATGTTCAGATCCCTGGCTTCTCTCGCGAAGTTGAGGATCTCCCCTGCGCGAATCATTTAGGACTTATGTCGTTAATCCTTATCTCTACTAATTGAAAACCGAATTTCTGACTACCGGCTAACCACTGACCAAAAATTGCTAGTTAAATTAGTGGATATCTACGATTGATAAAAGCTAAAAATGACAGAAGCAACAGTTGTTCGCCGCGATCGCTTATCCAATACCGCACCAAAAATTCATTACCAGGTGGTGATACGGGAGCCGGAATCGCATCTTTTTGACGTAACTTTTACCGTACAAAACTGGCAGTCACCGATTCTCGATTTAAAATTGCCCGTTTGGACTCCTGGTTCCTACTTGGTGCGCGAGTATTCTAAACATTTGCAAGACTTTTCGGCTGATTCCAGCGAACAACCTTTAGCGTGGCGCAAGCTTAGCAAAAATCACTGGCAAATAGAGACAAACAGTGTGTCGGAAGTTACGGTGCGTTACCGAATGTTTGCCAATGAACTAACAGTGCGAACCAATCATTTGGACGGGACTCACGGTTATTTTAACAGCGCTGCTCTGTTATTTTATATACCCGAATTTGAAAAACAACCCATTCTAGTGACGATTGTGCCGCCCAAACCCGAATGGCGCGTCACAACTCCATTACCCACGGCGGATGGGCAAGCGAACACCTTCCAAGCGCCCGATTTTGACACGCTGGTAGATAGTCCTTTTGAGATTGGTTGCCACCAGTTGTATCATTTTGAAGTTTTAGGGAAAGCTCATGAGTTAGCCATCTGGGGACAGGGGAACGCCGAACCAGAGCGGATTATTGAGGACACGCAGAAAATTATTGGGGTGGAATCCCAGATATTTGGAGGTTTACCCTATGACCGATATGTGTTTTTGTTGCATTTAGCTTCCACAGGTGCTGGAGGTTTGGAACACAAGAATGCTTGCACGTTGAATTACAATCGCTTTGGTTTCCGCGATCGCGAGAAGTACAATCGCTTTATGCAGCTGGTCGCCCACGAGTTCTTTCACCTGTGGAATGTGAAGCGCATCCGTCCCAAAGGATTGGAAGTGTTTGATTATACTGGGGAAAACTATACGCCTTCTCTGTGGTTTAGTGAGGGGACGACCAGTTATTACGACTTGGTGATTCCGTTCCGGGCGGGAATCTATGATGCAAAGTCTTTCTTGAAGGAGTTAGGCAAGGAAATCTCGCGGTTACAAACGACACCAGGGCGGCTGGTGCAACCGGCGAGTGAATCGAGTTTTGATGCCTGGATTAAGCTGTATCGACCGGATGCCAATAGTGGAAATTCTCAGATTTCCTACTATCTAAAAGGGGCGATGGTATCATTTTTGCTGGATTTACTGATTCGAGGGCGTCATAGCAATCAGCGATCGCTCGATGATGTGATGCGGCAAATGTGGCAGCAGTTTGGACAGCCGGAAACCGGCTTCACTCCAGGAGAATTGCAGCAAGTTATAGAATCAGTCGCTGATATGGATTTGAGCGACTTCTTTAAGCGCTACGTTGATGGAACCGAGGAGTTGCCCTTTGACGAGTACCTGAAACCCTTTGGCTTGCGGTTGGTGGTTGAGGAAGAGGAACCTGTTCCTTTTCTGGGTGTGACGGCGAAGACAGAGAATGGGCGCGAGGCGATCAAATTTGTCCAAGTGGGTTCTCCAGCTCAGTTAGCAGGGATTGATGCGGGAGATGAATTGCTAGCAATTGACGGCTTCCGAGTGACGGCACTTTCTTTGAGCGATCGCTTGAAAGACTACCAACCGGGGAATACGATTCAGGTGACGGTTTTCCATCAAGATGAACTCCGGATGCCACTCGTGACTTTAGCAGATCCACGCCCAAGTGCTTACAAAATTGTGCCAGTGGAGTCTCCTGACGACGCCCAAAAACACAATTTTGCCAAGTGGTTGGGATCGGGATTCTAATGGGCGAACCGACAAAGTCGGCGCTTCGCGATCGCATTTTCACATTCAGTTATCGTGAGAATGCGATCGCTTTTTCTTCTCCTAGAGGGCGATTTTTTCAGTCGGATTTGACGGATTAGAAGATGATTTCTCGATTCGCACATCCAGAGTTTTTCCACCGTTTACATGGTTGTTCCAATCTCAATTTGATGTCTGGGATTGATCGCACGTCTCAACCCAAGTAGCTGAAAACATTACGCAAATTTATGAAAGCATACCTACGCGCCAAAGTGAGTAAGGGCTGCGCGGAACGCGATGAACCAAACCGCGAGGGTGGCGAACAGGTAGAGGTAGAACCGAAGCATAACGAGATTGAATGTACAGTGGACGGCGCTATGCAATCCGCGAAACCCAACGAAGATCCACGCAGCGGTTACGTACACTATATCTACTTGTTTTGTGACGAAAAGGTAGAGTACGAGCGCATAAAAAAGTACCGGAATCTCGAACAGATTTTTTAGGTTATCTGATGGATTGGATACGTTTCGCGGCCAGATTTGCACGGGTGCGCTAGATGCAACAAGGTCTTGCGGACGGATCTTCTGGCTTTTGATAAAACCGATCCGACGAATGTACATATACACCCAGACTAGGAGTGTCAGAAACAGTGTTGCAAAAAAGGGACTAAAGATTGCCTCTTGTGTCATCTCTACCTCTTAAACTTGTTCATTATGCCGATGATTGAGCGATAGGCTGCGCCATACACGATGGACAAGGCTTGAAGAAACGTAGAGTAACGAAAATCCTATCAAAGGGTGTAGTATCTCTAGGTGCAAAGGACTCTTGAGATGAATGCTGACAAACTGTAGTGCCAGCAGCACGGGTAGACTCGCAGTGAGGCGTTGTATTTGAGGTGGAAATGGGGTGAAAAATGACCATCCTAGTAATACTAATGACAGTCCACCATATCCTCGGACTAGCCAAACGTGAATATTCCACCATGCAGGACTAATAAAGTAGGCGATTCCGACTGTCAATAATTGAGTAATCAAGCATAGGTTAAAGATGACTGAAGTCGCATAAAAGCCGACCTGCATCGCGCGGATAGAAGTGCGATCGATTTCTGGATTGATAGTCATATCAGGGGATTATTGAGATTAAAGCTAATATAGGCTGAGCGCCTTAATGCTTCTAGACCTCGATCGGGTACACTTTAGACCCCTTCACGTATGACAAATTCCTTAGAGCCTCTGTTGTCAGCCATTCGCCAAACCCATAGCAAATCCGACCTGCGATCGCAAATCGCGCCAAAAATTGGTGAATATTTTGCAGCGAAACGATGGGCAATTTTTTTTCTTTAACCAACTGCCCTTAAGCGATCGCAATTTTCAGAAAATCCTGAAAATTGCACTCTCAATCGAGCATAATCCTGTGGCGCGTTATTTAGCGGAGCGCTATGCTCCGGTTCACGAAGCATTAGTGACAACCCCCAAGACTTGGAAATTAGTCTGTCCTCGTCCAGATCACTGGCATGTGATGGCAGGACCTATCATCAATCACGATCAAATCGTGGGTGTAGTTGGCTGCACACGTGAAAAGGTAATGCCTGCCTTTGATAGCGAAAATCTAGTCGATTTAGGTGCCATCTGCCTGCACTTATCGAGTTGGGTTGCAACAGTGGATTCACAAAGCATTTTTGCAGGAAAGTTACAGCACCAACTGTTTAATAGCGGTTGCCTTCAGAACGGCAAAGCCGAACGTTTAACACCTCGCGAGTTGCAAATTGCAGAATTGGTGGCGTTGGGGCAAACCAACGCAGAAATTGGCAATCAACTTTGGATTACTGAAAATTCTGTGAAGCAAGCTTTAAAGCGAATGTTCCGTAAGCTTGAGGTTTCATCCCGTGCCGAGATGGTTGCACAGCTTTCAAATACAAGGCTTCATTCATCGGGGGCAAACTCAGACTTATTTAACTCGGTGCTGAATTCCCACTCATAACCTTTTGGTTGTGTTTCCACTCAAGATTAAGTGGTTTGACAGTTGCGATCAGCGGCTGCCAAAAGCTGTGCAATTCAACAGGCAGATGTTACTAAGAAGTTGGCACTCAAGAGAGTGATTCAAAGGTTTGGCAGAAGTCATCGACGCAGCAAAACAGTTCTTCTAGACTGGACATGGGGCAAGCAGATGGATAACAATTTAGCACTTTCAGCCTATCTGTTTTGCCCCTCTCTTATCCCGAACTCAGGTTATATTAATAAAATTTTCAGATGAGTTCTCTACTTACTTTTTAGCGCGATAAAATTTAACCAGTTGAGATGGGGAAACTCCTAAGAAATAGCCAAGAATTACTATCTGATTTATCACCGTAGTTCTCAGCACCCCAAGTTTCTGCCAGCGACGGGCTGAAGTTATTACCGGAGCAGGGGTAATAGCAATTCGCCCTAAGCGTTTCAGGCGACAAATTAATTCAAAATCTTCCATGATGGGGAGATTGGGAAAACCTCCAATATCGTGAAATAGAGAAGCTTTCAAGAAGATAGCTTGGTCGCCATAGGGTAGGGAAAAAAAGCGCGATCGCCAATTCACCATCCTTTCAACTAGACGTAGCGATCGTATTGGAGAATTAATTTTGAGTTCAAAGGCACCCGCAACGGTTCCAGTCTGGGCTAGTGTCAGAGGCACTAATTTTTCAAACCCTGGCGGTAAAGAGGTATCTGCATGGAGGAATAACAAGATATCTCCTGTCGCAGCCGTTGCACCCGCGTTCATTTGGTAGGCACGTCCAGCAGTGGAAAACAGAACTTTAACGCCCCAGGATTGCACAAGAGCGATGGTTTCATTCTGACTTCCCCCATCCACTACAATTACTTCCACATTTTCGACATTCTGAACACTCGCTAATGTTGACCGAATCGTGTCAGCAGCTTCATTCAAAACGGGAATAATGATGGAAATTCTTGCCGCTTCTATCACTCAAAATTCAAAACTCGTAACTTTTCAAGATCCTCTGGACGGTCAACATCAAACAGGGAGGGAAGATAAGCAACTGCCAATCCAAGGGAGATAGCGATCGCTACCGTTTTTTCTCGCACCTCCGAGGTTCCCCAGTTGATTCCCGCAAATAATTCTGGAATCACCCGCCGCAACCCAATTAAATAATAGCCGCCGTCCATCGCTGGTCCCAAAACTAAATCATGACCGTTTAGCTGCTCAAATGCTTGCGCCATTATTTTCGCATCCAAACCAGGGCAATCAGTACCGACGATGGCAACACCCTCCATTCCAGCCGCAAAAGCCGTTTGAAACGCCGACTTCATCCGCTGTCCCAAATCGCCCTTACCCTGCGGCTGATAGATGATATCAGCTCCCAACCAGTCTTCCATCAACTGCTGGTCGCCGCCAGTAAAATAAACTTCCACTCTCGTCGCGCGATCGCTTTGCAGTTCCCTCACCTGCGAGAGTGTATGCTCGGTCATCTGGCGATGAAGATTTGAAGCGCCATCCTCCCCCAAAACTGGAATTAGCCGAGTTTTTGCCTTTCCTGGCTCTGGATAGCGAGTAAAAACGATCAAGCACTCTCTATTCATTGCCATTCAATTGGTTGCTCATTCATCGTTCATTGTTGCTTGTTATACCAAGTCCAATCGATCCCCCGAAATGAAGAACCCCAACCAAGCGATCGCCTGCGCCTCTTACTCCATCTCCCCGCCCTGCAAGCGGGGAGGGGCTGGGGGTGGGGTTCTTTTCCATCAGGTTTCCTTCCCAACCCAACATTGACTAAGCGCTCATCTCCAACATCCGCTGAATTGGACGCAGCGCCGCTACTCGCGTTTCTTCCGGTAAAGTAATTTCCGGTGCCCGATTTTTCATTGTTAAATACAGCTTCTCCAGAGTATTTAACCGCATATGAGGACACTCATTGCAAGCACAGTCGTTCATTGGCGGTGCTGGAATAAACTGTTTGTCAGGTGCCTGCTTCTGCATTTGGTGAATAATTCCCGGCTCAGTCGCCACAATAAATACCTGAGTGGAGCTTGCTTGAGAATACTTCAACAGTGCTGAAGTAGAACCGATGTAATTGGCATGGCGCAACACCGACGGTTCGCACTCTGGATGGGCAATCACTTCAGCTTCTGGATGTTCAATTTTTAGCTGGACAATCTTCTTTTCAGAGAAGGTTTCATGCACCATACAGCTACCTTGCCACAGCACCAAATCTCGCCCCGATTGTTCCATTACATATCGTCCCAGATTCCGGTCGGGGGCAAATATAATCGGCTGGTCTTCTGGAATCTGAAGAACCAGTTTAACTGCGTTGGAACTGGTGCAAATAATGTCGCTCATTGCCTTAATTTCGGCAGAGCAATTGATATAAGAAACGACTATATGACCGGGGTGAGCCGCCTTAAATTTAGCAAAAGCATCCGCAGGACAACTGTCTGCCAACGAGCAACCAGCGTTGAGGTCGGGTAAGAGTACCAACTTGTCGGGGTTGAGAATTTTGGCAGTTTCCGCCATAAAGTGAACCCCCGCAAACACGATGACATCCGCATTTGTGCTGGCTGCTTTTCGGGAAAGCTCTAAGGAATCTCCGATATAATCTGCTACATCCTGAATATCAGAATCTTGATAGTAATGAGCAAGAATAACAGCGTTTAACTCTTTTTTGAGGGCGTTAATTGCCTCAAATAAATCGTGAGGGAATGCCGCTGTCTGAGCAAAATTACGCTGAGGAAGTGTAGTAGTAAACACAGTGATAATTTTTTGGGGGAATCAAATCGCTAGGCGTGTAATCAGTAATTATAGTTGTTTTTACCAAAACTTGTGGGCAAGTTAGGTCAGAGAAAATTTGCTTTAATATAGCGGTTCTCAATGAGAGTGAGATCCATCTGTCGGAGCGCTCATCGGCTTGTGCTACCTGGCGGTGAATTGTGTCGAAAGTGAACAACGCTCTAGACCCCGACCAACCAGGCAAGTGTTCCTGGCAAAATCAAATCACGCGATCGCTCACCAACAAAAAAAGGAGTTACACCAGAGGATACTGCGAAAACAGGCGATGCTTTTTTATGCTGGAGAAAGACCGACGAGGAAGATAGGATGAGCAATCAGAGGAACCCGGAAAAACCCATCAAAATTGCGGTTGTTGGCGATATTCACGACCAGTGGGACAGCGATGATGAAATTGCCCTCAAGCATCTGGGTGTTGACCTAGTGCTATTTGTAGGGGATTTCGGCAATGAGTCGGTGGATGTGGTAAGAGCGATCGCATCTCTTGAGCTTCCCAAAGCGGCAATATTTGGCAACCATGACGCTTGGTACAGCGCCTCAGATTGGGGCAGAAGTCGGTGTCCCTACGACCGCCAGAAAGAAGACCGGGTGCAGCAACAGATGGATTTGTTGGGAGAAACCCATGTCGGTTACGGTTTGCTTGATTTTCCCGCCCTGAATTTAACAGTTGTTGGGAGTCGCCCTTTTAGCTGGGGGGGAGAAGTCTGGAAAAATGCCCAGTTCTACGAACAACGGTATGGGGTGAAGAATTTCGAGGAGTCAACTGCCCGAATTCTCTCAGCGGCTCAGAGTGCTGCTTCTGAAACGATTATTTTTATAGGTCACAATGGCCCTGTCGGGTTAGGCGATCGCCCAGAAGACCCCTGTGGCAAAGATTGGCATCCTATCGGTGGCGACTATGGCGATCCGGATTTTGCAGATGCGATCGCCCAAACTCGCGACGCAGGGAAAACCATTCCCCTCGTCACCTTTGGTCATATGCACCACACTATGCGCCACACAAAGATCCACTTGCGAACCCCAGTTTATGTCAGCGCAGAGGGAACCGTTTACTTAAATTCAGCCAGCGTACCTCGGATTATCCAAACGGAGACAAACCGCCTACATAATTTCTCTCTCGTCTCTCTGCAAGGCGGTATCGTCTCCCAAGTCTCCCTGATTTGGGTTGGTAAAGACTTCACCGTTGCATCTGAGCAGATTCTTTACCATCGCACCGAGCCAGCGATCCAACCCGTTTTAAGTTAGTAGTAACAAATTCCACAACCTTGATATGATAAAAAAACACACCTGGAGAGGTGGCAGAGTGGTCGATTGCGTCCGACTTGAAATCGGATGAACCGAAAGGTTCCGGGAGTTCGAATCCCCCCCTCTCCGTTAGCGAATAAAAGGGGAATGGTTAGCTCGCACCCATTCCCCTTTTAGTCATCTATATAAACCAGCCTGTAAACTAGACTGGTTGAAACTTCGTTTTTAGTAGCACAACATTGCCACAAACCTACATCCTTTCTCCCAATGATGGCTTAGGAATTTTCTTAAGGCTATGCCTTGCCTTGCTGGTTGGGGCAGTCATCGGCTTAGAGCGCCAACTCAAGAACAAACCAGCAGGTTTAAGAACCCATATGCTGGTCAGTCTGGGTTCAGCATTCTTTGTTCTCGTGCCCCTCCAAATCGGTACGGCACAAGAAAGTGCTGAGGCTCTTGGCAGAGTCATTCAGGGCGTTACAGCCGGGGTTGGATTTTTAGGCGCAGGAGAAATTTTACGCGAGTCTCAGGACGAATCGAAAACAGGTGTTAAAGTTCGTGGACTCACCTCGGCTGCGGCTACTTGGGTTTCCGCTGCTTTAGGAATTGCTGCTGGGTGTGGGTTATGGCAAATGAGCTTAATTGGGGCTTTGCTGTGTTTGGTTGTTCTAAGAGCTTTTAAAAGGTTAGAGCCTCACAAGTAGTTACTTTGATCGAGTTTAGGTTTAGCAAATCAGCGATCGCTCTTAGCGCCATATTTCATCCGTGCAACTTCGCCACCACGTGAGCAACTTTTTCGCCTAACTTCTCGATGGACTCTTGCTGCTTGGGATCTTTCATCGTACCGTCGGGATTAAATATTTCAAAAGCTTTAGGCACCGCAATCTGATCGGGAAGAACAATAACTCTGATATTTCCCAGGATCGAGCGCAGGTGGACTAAACAGCGTAAACCGCCCAATCCTCCCGGTGAGGTACTCATAATCGCCGCTACCTTATCCGCAAAAGCCACGAGCGGGGGTTCCTCTGGTGCGGTTGAACGTGACGCCCAATCAATGGCATTTTTCAGAACGGCTGTAATTGAGCTGTTGTACTCCGGAGAAGCGATGAGAAGTCCCTGATGTTCGATCATCAGCTGTTTAAACTTCCGCGCATTTTCAGGCATTCCCTCGCTCTTTTCCAGATCCTCGTCGTATAGCGGCATCGGTAGGTCGCGCAGATCCACGTATGTCACCTCAGCCCCCGCTGACCGCGCTCCGTTCGCAGCAACTTGTACCAGCTTTTTATTGTAAGAATCAATGCGGGTGCTACCTGCAAATGCCAAGATTTTAGGGGTGTAAGCCATAGGTGCAAATTAGTTTTGGTGCTACTTCTATCTCTGGTTGATAATAATTCACCAAAGGCGATTTGCGATAGCCAAGATTTGTTAAAAGCGATCGCGTTCTTCGTAGCGGCACAAAGTACAGCGGCTCTTGCTCTTAGCAGCTTCCTGGCTTCTTTAAGAGTGACTCGCTATGTAGATCATCTCCCAGTGTGATGATATTTAATTCAGCACACAGAAGGGGACGCGACAACAAACCCTCTCGTTATGCTTTGAGAGTAGACCTGAATCGGAAGGAAAAAATATCTATGAACAAGGCACTACTGACGATTCTATTGCTGGCGTTCATCGTTTTATTCATTACCTCTCCCTTTGCCGCGCTTGCTATGTTGATGTTCGTTGTCTTAGGAGGGGCATTTATTTCGGCATTTTGGAATTTGGTGCAAGCGCTAATCGGCAATGCTCCGAAAGAGCCGCTATAGAATTAGAAACGGCAAATTAAAAATTCAGAAAGGATAATTTTTAATTCCTTATTTAGAGTCGTGTCACTACCTGATTCACGCGGGGTTTGCCGAAGCGTTCCCAAGCATTGCCGCCTCGCAAAAATAATTCCATCCAACGGATAGCCTTTCCATCCTTCGCAGCATTCCAGCCGGAACTTCCTGGTGAAAATGCTAAAGTTCCCTGTGGCACCCGGAAGCTGCCGTCAGAGTAAACGGCATCGCTCACGACATCCCCGACCCGAATCACTACTTTTTCTTCCGGTTTTAGGTTGAGGGTATCAGCGGGAATTGTGGTTTTGATGTTCCCGTAACCATCGATCCAGGCAACGCGATCGCTCGGTGCATCGGGGATTTGGCTAGGGTTTAAGACTTCTCCTAAATAGCTAGTATCTCCCTGAGCGATCGCGGCGGCTGCATTAGGAAACACATCCCGCGAACGGAACTGCGACCCGCCTCTAGAAACCTTGACTGTTTGCAAAACTTGAGCATGGTCTTTGATAAAAGAGAGCGTGTAACCAGCAAACACACCCACTACTTTGACGCCATTAGGCAACAGCGCATAAGTTAATCCCTCGCCTTCATTGTTTTGCCGTGCTTCTGGGTCATCTTGGCGAGGAGCGCAGTTGTGATAAATGAGACGGTCTTCGGGACCAGGATTGAGTCCGAGTTGAGCAATCCAGAAACCAGTTGCCAAGGTGCTGAAGGGAGGAACCGAGAGGCAGTGAATCTGGGAGGAAGGTAAAGCCATCAAAAGACGTTGCGTGACCTCTGCAAAAGCTGGATCGCCGGTTCCGTAGTCTGCAATCAGGCTGATGAACATAGCGCCTCTCAATTGGGGTTTGCTACAGCAATGGTACCCTGTCGCTGGCTTTCTGTAACTGCTGCGATCGCGTTATTGAACACAAAAGCGATCGTGCTGGTAGTGCTACTTTAAACAAATTACTGCTTTTTAAACCAAAAAGCGATCGCGTTTGTTATCGGATACACTCATGAAACTGGAAACAGAGGTCTGAGTGAATGTCTGATATTTATGTCATGATTCGCAATCAGGAGAATCATGCCCTGACTTCAATTGATGGCATTGCCTTTATCGCTTTACTTAGGCAAAATGGGCAAGCGATCGCTCAGGAGACAATTGACCTGATTCATGCAGACGCGGGCTTTGATGACCTGCCAATTGGGCAATACACTGTAGTGGTGAGGCATGAACGGGTTTTACCGCAAGAAGTCCTTCATGATGTGACAATCAGTACGGACGAACAAGTAATCATACTGACATTTGTTTATCTAGAGCCAGCACGGGTACTTCTAGACATTCAAGCTTCTGTAGAAAAGAGATTGTAACCATGACTGTTAAAGCCATCCCGTCATACTCCATTAAAATGTTTCGCTATCGAGTACATTGTCTGTCGCGGGATCTTTGGCAAGCAACAGATCCCGTATGTCGGGTAAATCTGGCTTTACAGTTAGCAGACGCGGCTACATCGCTGGCTAGGCTAGAAGTGCTGGAAGCGCAAAAATTGCAGCAAGTTTCTTCGATCCATCCGATTTCCAGTTCTACCGATCCCTAGCTAACGTGAGTTCGGGTTAAGCAGGCAAGGCAGCATCGTTGATCAGGGAGGGCTTCTTGGGCTGGTGGCAGTAGGCAATTAAGCCGGCTATCAAATTGACGGCAAAGTTGACAGGA
>NZ_JAMPKE010000055.1:0-22177 GCF_039961955.1 Trichocoleus sp. DQ-A1 | reverse complement strand
TCCTGTCAACTTTGCCGTCAATTTGATAGCCGGCTTAATTGCCTACTGCCACCAGCCCAAGAAGCCCTCCCTGATCAACGATGCTGCCTTGCCTGCTTAACCCGAACTCACGTTTGATAGGCTTTCGCTAGCCCCATCAAATCTCTCAGGTAGTCTTGGCGCGAGCATCGGAACAATGGCAGTATTGCTTGAGCAACCGAACTGCCTCTTGATATCGTCCTTGTTTGAGCGCGTCAAATCCGGCTTCGAGTGACATATGCATCTCCCTGAAGAAGGAGCAGCGGTATTTGTTGACCAAATACTCGCTAGATACACGGTTTGTCACAGTAGTTTCGGAAAATTTCAGAAATTCATCTACCAAAAGATAGAACCATTGAAATGAAAAACCCGCTTTCTCGAAGAAACCGGGTTTATGGGGATGAAACTAAATAAAAAATTTCATCGCCGCCAGCGATACTCAAAGAGTATCGCTGGCGGTAGATTCATCATCTTCTGAGTAATCTCCGCTTAAATATTGAGCAAGAAATTTGTCAATAACTTTTACAATTTCTCCGCACTCAGGGCTATCGGAAGACTCTTGGAGGATATCTCTATCTAAGACATCTAGCTGCTGATTTTCTATCAACAGCTCTTCTTTCAGCAGAGATTTACCTAAATCAAGTGGAAATTGCTGAAGGGAGTCCTCAAGCGATCGCAAACTTTCTACTAACTCTAACTGCAATCGATCTACCATTTGGAGACGAGTCTCTACGTCAGACTGCGATTGCACAAGCGCGTCGAAATACTCTAATGAATCTAAGGGCAAGTCTATCGCGGGGAGGCGTTCATCTAAATCAATGTCTAAATCAATGTCTAACAGCTCGACCGGAACACTTCTAGTTGAACTAGCCCGTAACTGCTGCGACTTTTGGCACTCTTCAGCACTATTAGCCAACAATTGCTGTAATTTTTGACAGGTTTTAGGCAAATTAGCTAGCAACTGCTGGGATTTTTGGCGCTTTTTAACGCCATCAGCTCGTAACTGCTGGGATTTTTGGCACTCTTGAGCCAAATCAATCCGTAACTGTTGTCTAGATTGCAACTGTTTATCTGCGGGTGGGCTAGCAGAAACTAACAGTTTTTTTTGATGTATACTCATTTAAGTTATATTTTGTAATTTTTCTGAAAATTTTATTTTCATACTACTTATATATTTTACAAACAACAATTAAGAATTTATTAAACTGAGCTAAAATCGAGCTAATAAATTTAATTGATAAATCAATTAAAAAGTAGTAAACCTATCTCTAGCCTTAGGTTCATCCAATTTAAACTCAGGCATCCTACCCATTAGAATTTAAACAGAAGCCACATTTTGCTAAACTTTGGCTTGAACGTAGGCGTTTGATTCAGAGCCATGACTTCCCAGATTGCTTCCATGTCCTTAAGTGCGATCGCTCAAAAAACTCGTCAAGCAGCGCGAAGCTTGGCAGTTCTGTCCACAGAGGCGAAAAACCAAGCGATTGAAGCGATCGCGCGATCGCTAGAAGCCGCAACACCAGAGATTGTGGCGGCGAATGCGGCGGATTGCAAGGCAGCGGAGACGGCAGGAATCCCTAAACCGCTTTACGCTCGCTTGAAGTTGGATGAAACAAAGCTAAAAGGCGCGATCGCGGGGGTGCGAGATGTGGGGCGTCTGCCCGATCCCGTGGGCGCAGTGCAGGTTCACCGGGAACTGGATGAGGGATTAATTCTCAAGCGCGTTACCTGTCCTCTAGGCGTTCTGGGAGTGATTTTTGAAGCGCGTCCCGATGCAGTGATGCAAATTTCCACTCTTGCCATCAAATCTGGCAACGGTGTTATCCTCAAATGCGGACAGGAAGCGGTGCGTTCTTGTGAAGCGCTGGTGAAAGCGATTCGCCAAGGATTAGCGAAGACTGAAGTAAATCCAGATGTAGTGCAATTGCTGACAACGAGAGAGGAAACCTTAGAACTGCTGAAATTAGATCAATTTGTAGATTTAATTATTCCCAGAGGTTCTAACTCTTTTGTCCGTTTTGTGCAAGAAAATACTCGCATTCCTGTTTTGGGTCATGCCGAAGGGATTTGTCATGTCTATGTGGACAAAGCGGCGGATCTGCAAAAAGCTGTCTCGATTACCGTAGACGCCAAAACCCACTACCCAGCCGCCTGCAACGCTGTGGAGACTCTGCTAGTGCATCGTGCGATCGCATCGGAATTGTTACCGCAAGTTGCGAATACTTTGCAATCAAAAAATGTAGAATTGCGAGGAGATGAAAGCACTTGCGAAATCCTGAACATTACACAGGCGACTGAAGCCGACTGGGCGACAGAATACAGCGATTTAATTCTCTCAATCAAAATTGTGGATTCTCTCTCAGAAGCGATTGACCATATTAATACCTACGGTTCTCGGCATACTGATGCCATCGTGACAGAAGATACTGCTGCTGCAACTAATTTTCTGGCACAAGTCAATGCTGCTGGAGTCTTTCATAACTGTTCAACTCGCTTTGCCGATGGCTTCCGTTACGGATTAGGCGCAGAAGTGGGAATCAGTACTCAAATGATGCCTCCTCGCGGCCCTGTAGGCTTAGAAGGACTGGTGACATACAAATATCAAATCGCAGGCGATGGGCATATTGCTGCCACCTACAGCGGTGCAGATGCCAAACTCTTTACTCATCGAGATTTGTAGACACCGAATCTAGGTGTAGTAGAAATACTCGGCGGAGAATCTCCCTAAATTTTCTCACCCCCGAAAGCAGCCCAGTGAAGGTCGAAGATAAATTTTTCCAACAGAAGCCCAGGAAAAATTTTATTCGCGAGTGCTGGGGTGTACTTTAAAGTAGGATTGAGGTTTTTTAAAACCTTAAAATGCTTACCGAGCGATCGCTAACCTTGCCAGTTGCCAAGGAGAATTCAGGAATTATTTAATTCAAGAAGAAGCCATTATGAACTCACAACTATCACTTTATGAGCGCCTGGGCGGTGTTTACAATATTGCAGCCGTAGTCGATGATTTCATTGACAGAATCATGGTTGACCCGAAATTGAATGCAAATCCTCTCGTAGATGAAGCACATCACCGAGTGTCAAAAGCAGGTTTCAAGTATCTGGTTACAGAAATGGTTTGCTGGGCGACAGGTGGCCCGCAACAATATACGGGTCGTTCAATGCACGATTCTCATGCTCACCTAAAAATTTCTACTGAAGAGTGGGAAGTATTTCTGGCGGATTTTCAACAAAGTTTAGATAAGTTTGAAGTTCCTCAGACAGAGCAGAAAGAGCTATTTGATATCGTTGCCAGCACTCGGCAAGATATTGTTGAATGAAGGCGATAACGATGATTTAATCTTTTTCTGCTTCAGTGAATAAACAGCAGCATGACGATTGAGAATAAAAACTGGTTTGCAATGGCTTTACAGTTGAGGGGATCGGTCGCACCGACTATTTTCCCCCGCGTTCTTTTGTGTGGAGGGTTTGGTTTTTTCGTTTCTATTCTCGATTATTTTAAATTACCGATCGCTGGAAACCTTTTAGATAATCTGGTTACTAATGTTGTTTATAATCTGGTTTTAGGCTTATTATTGGTTTTCCGGACAAATACGGCTTACGAGCGATTTTGGGAAGGGCGCAAATCCTGGGGGCTTTTGGTGGTGAACGTCCGCAATTTAGCGCGGCAAATTCAAGTATCGGTTGCGGAACGAGAATCAACAGATAGAGAGGATAAAGCAACAGCGATGCGGTTATTAGGAGCCTTTGCGATCGCAACTAAATTACAGTTGCGACAAGAGGCTTTAAACGACGAGTTAGAAGAGATAGTAACTCCCTCGCAATTTCTTCAGCTCAAAAGCGTTAAAAACCCTCCGCTAAAAATAGCATTTTGGATTGGGGATTACCTACAGCAGCAACACGAGCGGAACTCCTTAAATAATAATCAGTTAGCTGCAATGAATGGATTACTAGATCAAATGGTAGAAGCTTTAACTGGCTGCGAACGCATTTTAAAAACCCCCATTCCTTTAGCTTATGCGATTTACCTAAAGCGACTGTTGCTAATCTATGGCTTTGCGCTACCTTTTCAACTTGTCGATACTTCCGGCTGGTGGACAGGGCTAGTTGTCGGTATAATTAGTTTTATTTTATTTGGGATTGAAGAAATCGGTAATGAAATTGAAAATCCTTTTGGACGAGATCCGAATGATTTACCATTAGATGATATTTGCACCACAATCATTGAGAATCTTGAAGATTTAACGAAGATACCGGAGCAAAGTTTAGGAGAAATTTTGGCTCCTCAGGTTTGAAGTAGCAAGGAAATTAAAGTTTTTGACAAAATGGATAGCATTCAGCTAACAGGAATTCGCTGCTACGGCTACACTGGTTACTTACCAGAAGAACAGGTATTGGGGCAATGGTTTGAAGTAGACGTAACTTTGTGGCTAGATTTGGCACCAGCAGGCATCAGCGACGCCATAGAAGACACTCTGGATTACCGTGCGGTGATTTCGACAGTGAAGGATTTGGTAAAAACCGCTAAGTTTGCCCTCGTAGAAAAGTTAATCAGCGCGATCGCAGATGCCATCTTAGAATTCAAGCAAGTGTCACAAGTCCAAGTGCGGTTAACGAAACCGGGCGCACCGATTCCAGACTTTGGCGGCAAAATTACAATTGACATCACGAGGACGAATCAAAAGGGCAATGGGTAGAAGACCCGTAAACAAGGAAGGATGAGCAATTAGCGATTAGATTTGACAGCAATTTTTTGTGGGGAAACAAGCGTGACTTTTCGCATTTTGAGCTTTGACGGGGGCGGTATCCGGGGTGTCATTTCGGCAACGATGCTGACAGAGATTGAGAAAATTATCGGTCAGCCCTTAAGCCAATACTTCCACTTAATTGCAGGAACCTCTACCGGGTCAATTTTGGCGGCGTCGATTGCTAGCGATCGCACAGCCCAGGACATTGTGGATGTGTATCAGAACAAAGGAACTCGAATCTTTCCATACCGAAATCTTTGGTCGGCGCAACGGGTAGGGTTGCTGCTTCAGTACGGCCCTTCTGCCCCTAAATACTCAAACAAAGGTTTGATTGAATCTCTTAAAGAAGAATTTAAATACAAAAAACTGTCGGATATTACTTCAACAAAACTCTTAATTACTGCCTACGACACAATTAAGCGAGAACCGATTATTTTTAAAAGCTGGCGCAAAATATTTGCTGACCTTCCCTTATGGGAAGCGTGTCTCTGTTCTGCTTCTGCCCCAACTTTTTTTCCTGCCTATAGACTGGATAAAAAAGAAGAAGGGATTGCCCAAGCCGGAGATACAAACTCGATTACGTTAGGGCAAGAAGCCGCAGAAGATAATGGTGATTACAATCAAATGCAAATTGAAATCATCGGCGGGGCGGGACGCGGTCAGATTCGTAGCATCATTGGTTACAGAGGCGGGACTCGGATGGCACTTGTGGATGAGCCGTGGAACGTAGTGCCTAATAATACCTCTGCTTACCGAATTACTAACGTATACTCGGTGATTGACGGTGGTGTTGGGGCAAATAATCCCACAGCTTGCGCGATCGCTGAAGCCCTGCGGTTAGGTTATAAACCCCACGAAATTTCAGTTTTATCCCTCGGTACGGGAAGTCTTACCCGCGCAATTCCGCTTGAAAGTGCCCAACAATGGGGTGCGATTCAGTGGGCACTCCCGATTCTTGATGTAATTTTTGATGCTTCGTCAGATATTAATAGTTACATTGCTAAACAGGTGATTGATGAGGATAGTCGTTACTTGCGCTTGCAATTTAAACTCGATAGCAAGTTGACTGGGAAACGATTGAGTGACGATATCGATGATGCGAGTCCGGCAAATGTCATGAATCTAATTGAAGCCGCCAAAGTCTACATCAACCTACCACAAGTGCAAAGATCGTTGAGGGATTTTATAAATAGTTAGCAGACTCAGAAAAATTAAAAATAAGATGATTTTGAATGGTCTTACCATTGGGGCATTGCGGCGATTAATGCTCTAGCAGATTCGCTATCTAGTGGCTTGGAAAAGAAGAATCCTTGCCCAGCTTCGCAGCGTAGCGATCGCAGTTGTTCCATCTGAGCCGCCGTTTCTACACCTTCTGCGATCACATCTAATCCCAGATGATGAGCCAGCGTAACAATCGTTTTTACAATCTCAGAATTTTCGCCTGCATCCATCCGGCTAACAAAGGAGCGGTCAATCTTCAGAGTATTGAGCGGAAAGCGGTGCAAATAGCTCAAAGAAGAATAGCCGGTTCCGAAGTCATCAATACTAAGTTGAATTCCGGAGTTGCTTAGTTGCTCTAAACTAGCCGTAGCGGCGGCAGCATTTTCCATCACCACACTTTCGGTAATTTCCAGTTTTAGGCTTGGTGCTGGTAACTCGGTTTCTTGGAGAATTTGCTGAATTTGCTCGACTAAATTAGGTTTGGAAAACTGCCTGCCGGAAAGATTAACGCTGATGGTTAATGGCGCTAAGTCAGGAAATTCTTGTTGCCAAAGCCGCATTTGACGGCAGGCTTCGCGCAGAACCCACGCTCCCAAAGGGATGATTAAACCTGTTTCTTCTGCGATCGGGATAAAATCAACTGGGGAAATCAAGCCGCGAAACGGGTGAGACAAGCGTACCAGTGCCTCGAAACCAGTAATTCTGCCAGTCATGAAGCAGACAATGGGCTGATAGTGAAGCAGGAAAGAATGACTGAAGGATGCGGACTCACGACTGAGTGAAGAGTAACCAGAAGAATTGACAGTTTTTGTTTGAAGCCGGTCTTTTACCTCAGTTCTGGCTAGGGCTTGTCTGAGATCGTTTTCTAGTTGCAAGCGAGCCACCGCATGAGTGTGCATAGCGGTGGTAAAAACTTCGTAACGGGCTTTGCCTAGTGCCTTGGCTTGATATAAGGCGATGTCGGCGTCACGCAGAATGTCTCCGGGGTAGGGGCAAGTTTTGTAAGTGCCTGATGAACCTCGTTGCTCGATTGCACTTAAGGTAATGCCAATGCTGGCTGTCACAACGACCTCGTGTCTGTCTAGGTTGAAAGGATGCCGGAGGTCTTTTTGGATGCTTTTGGCGATCGCTTCTACAACGTCGATATCTTGAATTTCTTCTAAGAGGATGACGAATTCATCGCCCCCAAGCCGTGCCACAGTATTGCTGCCACACACAGAGGCTTGCAGGCAAGAAGCGACGCTACTTTGCAGTCGCTTTGCTAACGCAACCAGCAGCTGGTCTCCGATGACATGACCGAGGCTATCATTGACGACTTTGAAGCGATCGAGATCTAGAAATAAGACGGCAAACAGATATTCTGGCTGTCTTCTGGTTCGCGCGATCGCCTGGGACAGTCGCTCCATAAATAAGGCTCGATTGGGCAAACCTGTCAGCGGATCGTGAAATGCATCATAGATGAGATGTTCCTCTGCCACCTTGCGGTCGGTAATATCCGTCTGCGATCCTGCCATCCGGTAGGCTTTGTCATTGGCATCTCGAATCGCCATTCCTCGACAAAGCATCCATCGGTAGGTTTTATCCTTATGTAACATCCGATATTCTTTCTCGAAGTGGTGAGTCAACCCTTCTAGATGGGCAGCGATCGCGCTTTTGACTCGCTCCAAGTCTTCTGGATGTACGCGGTTAAACCACTCCTCCGGGCTGTCGCCAATTTCATCCTCCTGGCAACCCAACATCGATTTCCAGCGCGGCGAAAAATAGAAGGTTTCCGCTTTCAGGTTCCAATCCCACAAACCTTCATTACTCCCGCGAACCGCCAGCGCATACCGCTCTTCGCTTTCTCGCAGCGCCTCTTCCGCAAGCTGGCGTTCATTCGCCGTTGCCAAGACATTCGCAACCGCTTGCAAAAAATGAACTTCGTCTTCCGTAAACCTTCGGTAGTTAGGGGTGTGAACGCTCAAAACACCGAACGGGTTGCCCTGACTATGAATAATCACACTCATGCCAGCGATCGCGCGGTGGTTGTGCAGCAGTGGCGTTCCAGAAAAGCGCGTTTCGATCCGCAGGTCTTCCACAATCACCGGCTTCCCCGTCAGCAAGGTATATCCTTCCTGGGAACGATCGTGGGCACCGATGATTGCCGAACCCACCAGCCCTTTCTGCCAACCAACGCCCGCCCGCATGAAGAAAGCATTGCCTCCTGGCATCAGTTCCATAACCTGGCAATAGGGCACTTCCACGGTTTGGGCAACCAGCTTTACCGCTTCTTGCATCAGCGTATCTAGATTGGTGCCAGAGAGCGCCCCTTGCCCCAGTTGAGCCACTGCTGCTGAAGCCCGCGCATGGGATTTTAGTTCGTACTCAGCGGCTTTGCGTTCGGTAATATCTCGTTGCACCGCTAGCAAATGGGTAAACCAACCCGTACTATCTGCCAGGGGTAAAATATTCAGTTCTACCCAAAAATCGGAACCGTCTTTACGGTAGTTAATCAACTCGACTCTGACCGGCTCCCATCGTGACAAAGCTTGACGAATTTTATCGAGTTGCGATCGCTCAGTTTTCGGCCCTTGCAACAACCGGGGAGTCTTACCGATTACCTCTTCCGGTTGATAGCCGGTCATTTGGGTAAAGGTCTGATTCACATAGACAATTCTGGGGCCAAGCGGCTCTTCCAATGGCTCAGCTTCTGTAATGACAATCGCGTCATTTGCATTGATAACAATGGATTCTAGTAGGCGCAGACGCTCCTCAGAGAGCGTAAAGAAACGCTCCTGCTGTTCTTCCCCTCGTGGGTGCGGTTGGGGGGCACGGGTCAAGCGGTTCAAACCACGGCGTAGTTCTTGTTGAGCCGCAACCTGACGAGCGATGATTCGCAGTGCTTCGGATTGTTTTGGGCTAATCTGACGCGGCACGAAGCTTATATTCTTATCAAAGATACGAAGGTGATAATTCGTATCCAGCTTAACTGCTTGATTTGCAGGCTGTTTTGGTTCGATCATTCATAAATGCTTTCGACAGGTTGGACCCAGTAGAATGCAAACCCGTTTTATTAACCTTTGTTTTCTTATTTTGCCTTTTTTTTAAGGATCATTTTAATTTCTTAATGCTTCTCAATCCTCTAGGAGAGATCGCTGCGTTGTAGGCAAGTTGTCGGCAAACAGGTTCCCTAAAGACGGCAAAAGGCAAGGGAATCATCCCTTGCCTTTTTGCCCTTCCAAACTGAGCCTCTTTCCAGAAAATTTGTCTTTTACCTTGGAGCCGGTTCAGTTTTCCTTTTAAGACTCGGTTTCGATGGGAAAAAACAGCATACTGTCGGGTTCAAATCTCCAGGATATTCCTTCTGGATCTCGACCCTGGCTCCAATCTGCGAAGTATGGCTCACTTCTGCGTTTGTAAATGGTACTGGAATGAACATCCAGCCGCCTTGCAAGTTCGGATTGGATCAGCGCTTTAGAAGCCCTCTGTTCGTCAGTGGGTTCGTTTTCAGGTTCCTCAAACTCCTCGTCATCTGCTGATTCCTGGGGTTGCTGCTCTTTGCGGGCAGGTGCCACAGCTTCTGGAGCATCATTGACATAAGATTGGCTGGAAGGTTCGCTATCGTCAAAGATGCTACCTAACGTGTTCGCAGTGGTAAAGTAATACACTTTGCCTTTGTCTTGATAGTCAAGGGCACGTGCCCCAAATTCTTGGGCTTTTGTATCTAAGTACCGCTGCGCTGCCGCTCCAGAGAGATTCGCTTTCATTGACAAGTCGAGTGCCGTAACGCGCCCTTGGGTTTCCTGAATCAGCTGATGGAAAAAAGGATTGACTTGCTGGCTCCACTTTTGCCATTGATAGTTTTGCCAAAGCTTTAAACAGATGCCCACCAACCCCAGTGCCAGCACTACAGGCCATGCTACAAACAGGAAGGCGATCGCAAACGCCAGTGGCAAGAGGATAACCAGAAAACCACTGGCACTACTATTTATTGTTTTTCCAGCCATGTTGCTTCCCTTATAAATTTACTTAAGGTCTTGATCTCGCCATAACTGCCGTTGTGGCAAACAATCTAATCTTTGCAAAGAAAGGGCGATCGCAGCAAAACTAATCGGCAAACGAGCAAAAGTTAAAAGGCAAAAGCTATACAAAAGGCAAAACTAGGCAAAAATCTGGATTGGAGAGTGTCTTGGAACCCCACCCCCAACCCCTCCCCGCAAGCGAGGAGGGGTGCCGGAACTGCAAGCGAGGAAGGGAGCCGGAGCCAGCCGCAGGCGATCGCAGGGTGGGGTTCCAGGGTATTTTGGGTAATCAGCCGGATTTAAATAAGAGCCAGGAGAGAGAACATAATGTCAATTTCCGAACTACTCTAATCCGACACTTTCAAAGTAGAAGAAGCTGAGCGTCCAAACTCTTCTGGGGCATACTGTAGATGAGCTTCTGCACCAGGCCATAGAAAGGTACCTGGAGTGACAGAACGGACGAGGTAGTGCAGGGAGTAAACTCCAGCTTCCAGGCGATCGCTATAGGCAACAATGCGATCGCGGTAAATCGTCTTGAAGCCAAAGTTATCTTCTTTTGCCTGTAATGCAGCCGTAGAAGTTTGAAAACTTGCATCCACTGCCTCAAACCCGGCTGGGAGCGGATCGCTAATGACCACCCGATCCACGGGACGATCGGTAATAATCTCCAAACCGATATCAAACACCTGACCGCTTTTCACCGTCAACGGCTCATCAGAAGCATAGAGGCTGAGCTTTCGCAACACCTTTTCTTCATTAGCGGGACGGATTTCGCGTGTCACCCGTAAGCCGTTAAATCTTCCCGGTTGATTTCCCTGTAGGCGATAGCGGTAGGCAACCAAGTAGTGCAACGTGCCTTGACCAGATTTTTGCACAATCAGATCGTGGCGATCGCGTGGCAACTGGGTCATCGGCACCTTAAGATCCTGGCTGGGGTTGGTGTATCCCTTAAATTGCGCCGATGTCAATTTTTTGCCAGCGAGTTTCACAGTGGCGGCAAAGTTAGGCGGAGTTGGCTGCGTCTGACTATATTCCACCAAAGCAGTGAGTGCTTGAGCGTTGTCGTAGGTATTCTGCCAAGTGCCGTTTCGTCGCAGTGTCAGGAGACTTTGCAACAACCGATCCAGGATTTCTGGGTTACTCTTTTGCGCGATCGCAAGGCGTAAAGCTTGAGCTTGCGCTGTTGTTGCCGAGTTAAGCCAAGATAAACCTTGGGGTAAATTTACCGTAGCAGTGCGACCCGTTTGATAAATATTCTGCTGAAATTGTTTCGACAGAGTTTGAGATTCTTCTTGCCACTCGGGGAACTGAGACAGGTAACGCGCCAGCTTAATCTGCGTAACCGGATCGAATTGACTGCGCTGTACGTAGATGTCTGCAAGGAAGTCATTACGCTTTTCTCCCAGTTCCGCCAAAGCAGAGAGTGCTTCTAGCCGCACCTGATTCTTGCAGAGTGGTTGCTTACAAAAATCATATTGACCGGGATCTGCAAGAATTTTCTTCAAGTAAGTCGTCAAGCGAGACACCATTCTCGGTTCTACCGCCAGTCCCGCTTTCGAGGCTCTTGCTAAAGCTTGAGCTGCGTAAGGAGATACTAACGGATCGGACTTCTGTTGACCAGGCCAAGCGGCGAATCCACCATCCGGTTGCTGGAGTTTTTGCAGGTGTTCTAGAGATTGGTTCGCTTGTTGAGTTGGGTTGAATTGTGCAAAGGTTTGACCGTATTTTTGAGATAGCGTTTGCAAGTTGGATGCGATCGCTAATTGACTCGCCGCTGGTTCTAAGAATGGCAATTGCTCATCCTGCAATACTTGACGCGCTGGTGCGGTAATTTCCGGTATCAGCGTACTGGCAAGAGAAACCTCCAAACCTCCCGCATCAGGGACAACCTTTTTATCTACATTCAGGGGAATTTTCACCTGATTCGTAGTGGTACCGCTTTCTACGACTTGTTCGCTAATCTCTAGCGCTTTCACCTCCAAAGGCACTTCAAATGCATCAGCAGTTCCATTCAACTGAGTGGTAAACTTCACTTGAGATTTACCTGCACTTCCTGCCACGATAGGAAAGCGATACGCACGAGTGCCAGATTCTGCTTTCGTTTGCAGATTAGCAGGTTTATTCTCTGCAAACTGAAGCGAACCATTCGCCACACCATTGATTGCCAGATTTCCGGTTTGTTGGGTATTGTTCGTGACAGATAAGCCAGCTTCCAAGCGATCGCCCGGACGTGCAAACTGCGGCAAGATCGGGTTAGACAGCAGCGGTTTCGTCGTGATAAATGTCGCCTCGCCGTTGCCAAAGTGCAGATTACCATCGGTAGCAACTGCCATCACCCGCCACGTTGTCAAGTCATCCGGCAACTTAAATGTCACCTCTGCCTTTCCTGTCGCGTCTGTGAGAACAGAGCCGTTGTAGTAAGCTAAAGCTTGAAAATCCTTGCGGGTGCGGGTATTCGCTGCGCCTGCTGATTGTCCCCCGCCATAACCCCAACCTTTCGGTTTCGTCATTGAGGTTGGTTGCACTACCACATTAGGACGATTATCGCTAAATCGAGTTGAAATCGGCTGTTCTGCATAAACAGTCTGCACCAAATCCGGCGGACGATAACCGCTCAGTTGCAGCACCGCTTCATTTACCGCCATGACGGTAAACTGTCCTTGTGCTGGGTTGCCTTGTGCATCCTTGAGTTCTAGCTGTACGGTTTCTGGGACACCCGGTTCTAGTTGCGCTTGAATGGGGGTAACTTGAACTTTTAAATACTTATCATCCAAGTTGGTTTTAAAAGGTGCAAAACCAATCCGCACCAAGTTTTCCAAACTTTCAGGTTCCACTTGACTTAGGGGAACGCCTTGGCGAACTAATACCGCTTCTACTGCTGCATTGGGTAGCATTTCCGGCGTTACTTGGAATTGAATCTGCGGCGCACCCCCTTTGACTTTGGTAATAGTCTTGTACAGGGGTTTATCACGGACAACAGCAAAATATAACTCAGCTTCCGGATAAGGAGATTGAATTAAAGCGGTAGCCGTTTCACCCGGTTTATAGGTGTCTTTATCGAGTTTGACTTCTAAGCGATCGCGATCGCTTTCTCCCCAACTTACCGCATTGCCACCCGTTGCCCAAATCTGCAAGTCAGTTGCGGTTACTTCATCCTTGGTGTTTGCAAAGTTTGCTCGAATCCGGTAAGAACCTGATTCAGGAGGTATCAGCGACACAGATTGAGGATTATTTCCCGATTTCACCTCTGTCTGCGCCACGGTTTTGTATTCCACTTGGTTTTTAGCAGTATTACTGCCTTCTACTACCCGCGTAACGCTGCTATATTTCATCTGTTGCAGTTCTACGCGCACCCGTTGCCCTTCCATCGCCTTACCTGTAGGATCGGTAACGATAACTTGGACGGGAAACTCTTTACCAGCATCCGCAACGAAATTGGATTGTAAACCGATTAAGCGATCGCTTGGCAATACCGTAAATGTCTTAGAATCCGATACTGACAAATTCGACACATCGGAGACTTGCACATCCACCCGATAAGTCATCGGGTAAGGCACATCCTTCACTATCTTGACAATCTGGCTGTTTCCCTTACCATCTAATACCTGCTTTGATTGCAACACATCACTGGCGACAGTCGGACTTTCCTCAGGCCAAAACCACTGTCGCCCAAAGGAAAATTGCTCCCACCCTTTCGGTTTAAAATCAGATTGCGATCGCGTGACGTAATATTCCGCCTTCCCGCCTTCTACAGGCGCACCAAATAAATAATTGCTCGTGGATTTCGCTTCAACTTGCTGGTCTTTTAAAGCAAATTCTTTATCTAGATTTAGCTCAACCTTAAAATTAGGCGGTTTAAACTCTGCAACCCGAAAGTCACCCAAAACTTCTACACCACTTTTGCCTTTCGCTTGAATCGAATAGTAGCCAAGCGGTTGATTAGTCTTAAACGGCACTTCTAGAGAAAAACTGCCAAATTCATTGGTTGTCTGAGTACCTAAATCCGTCTTTTGACCATCCGGATTTAACAGAGTAACTTTATAACTAGCATTTTTGTCCTGCTGGATATTTCCATTTTGTAAGTAGTAGGCAAAACCCGTAAACGATACTTTTTCCCCTGGCTGGTAAAGCTGTCTATCCGAGAAGATTACCCCCCGTGAGACTGGCTTCCCATCATCCCATCCAGCATCAACGCCATAGCCATAAGCACCGCTATATTCTTCCGTGCGGACAAATGCCCAATCTTGATTTTCACGGGCAATTACGAGCAATTTAGGCCCTTGTTCAAATCCAGTTCTGGATTTTGTGCATTGCTGCATATCCTCACGACGCAACAGTAATGTCCCCGCTTCATCCGTTTTACCTGATGCACAAGGTACGGGTTGAGGACGGGATTTTGCCTCCAATTTTGATTCATATATCTCGACAGGTGCAGCTGCTACGGGAGAACCATCTGAGAGATGATGCACGCGAATCAATCCCGAATCAGGGAACCACTGTGCAAATACTCCCAAATTAGTCAATTCCACCATTCCATAAGTCGTCGGTTCGCGCCATTGTTGCTTACCATTTTCTTCATAACGATTGGTTCGCGCCTGAACACCATAAGCTAACATTCCCGTAGCAGTACCCAGTTTTTCCTGGATGGGAACAGGTACATCAATTAACTGATTTTTCTTGCTCGATACCTTGACACTTTGCCAAGAATTGGGATTCGGTAATAAATCATTCCCATCGCCTTTGGGATAAGCGGAATCTACATAAACTAAATCTGTCGGCTGCAATACCCGATAAGCCGCTTTATACTTTGATTCTGGCAAGTTTACAGTGGAAACATTTAACTGTAAATCTTTACCAGATGGGAAAATATTTAGATTTGATGGTACCCAAATATCTCCAGCTACGTCGCCTGTCTCATATTTGAGCGTAACTGGCTTTTCCAATGTTTGCCCAAACTTATCCTTGAGTTTTTTACCGATAGTAATTGTATAAGTAGTGGCAGGTTCTAATGCCCAAGGGTTGAGATTAACAAGACTTTCTCCATCAGGAACTTGAACCAGTTTAATAGCTTCTTTTGGCGCAGGAGTTACAGTAATATTCTCAATCGCTGAATCGGCATCAAGCCCGCTATTAAATTGCAGTTGAGGGCTTCCTTTGACAAACCGACCATAAGTCCCTCCGGCATCGGGTACTCCGTAATATTTAATTATCAGTAACTTCAAAGGCGAATAAGTAGCTAGCTGACTAACATAAGACATCTCGCTGGGCAGATTACCCCGAGTAGGACGCAAACCCGGAGAAAATTCTAAGCGGTAACGAGTCGCTTTTTCTAAAGTCTGCTGCGGTACTAAATTATATGTCCAGTTGCGGGTTGAAGGGTCAAGTTTCTCCTGTGGCTGTTCATTCTCTGAGGGTGTCTCTTTTTTTTCTAAGTCAACTTTCAGCCGTATATCCTTCTGTTTTCCTTCCGGAATTAGCTTCAAATGCTCTTGGACTGAAGCGATATCCAGTTCTACATTTGAGTTAAATTTTAGAGTTGGCTTTAGAGCGATTGCTTGATTATCAGGATTTTCAGGATTAGTAGTCGGTAAATTAGTTAGTTTAATCGGTTCGGTATTGAAAGTCCACGCCAAATCCTTATCCAGACGATGATTTTTTAGATCCGCCAAACCAGCTTTCAGAGTAACTCTGACTCGCGTCGCTTTCGGCAATGCTTTGTCGGCTTGAAATCCCACCATTCGTGGCGTTAAAAATCGAAATTGTCCCGGTAGCGGCGGCAAAATCTCAAATTGTTTCAGCTTTTGCTGTTGATCGGGGCTATCAAGACTCTCAACAGGAATTAAAGCATCTTTAAATCGAATGCGAATCTGCGCTAGAGGTTCAACTTCCCCAGTCGGGCTAATTTCCTCAATCCAGTCTGGGAGTTGCGGCGTCGCTAGAGAAGGAACTGCTGGAAGTGGTTCATTTCCAGAGAGATTAATCACGCCACATCCGGCTATTCCCAGTACAAATGCTACGACAACCAGAAACCGCATCCAAATTCTCACGATTGTGCCTATCTGTTGAAAGGATTTATCTGTACTATCCTGTGCATGAAGGGAAGACAGCGAATCTGTATCAGGAATTGAAACTGGCATGACTTTTTCCCTCATTGCAGGTAATTCATCGGAGGGTAAACCACAAGAGTTACCCCTACATGACTCACTAACAAGAGGTCTACATCTCAACTACTCAGTCTTCCGGGTAGCTGAATCATTACGCTTAAAATCTTTACTTTATGCTGAGCTAACGCTACTCACGCTCGGCTAAGCTCTAGGCAACAATTCTAGGGAAAGCAGTAAGACCCATTGCCTTATCTAGCATCCTCAACAGAACTACCTGATTCTGACGATACCCCTATGGATAATGAACTGCAAAACCTAGTTCCAACTTGCTGAGAGCGATTCTTACTTTCCTTTGGCAATAGCGCATGGACTGATTTTTTGGGGGAAATATGGGTATCTACCACATGACAGATAGAGTTCATCAAACTACTATCGTTCCTGATGGTATTCTCAGCTTGAACGTAGAACGGCGTAAAAATGCTAAGGGACTTTTAAGCTGTGTTTTTGTGGGAAGAAAATTATGTTGTCCCAATTTTTGTATTAAAAGTCGTTTCTCAAACTTACAGGGGAGGATACGACGAGAAGCAGACAAAATATGTCCAGTTAAGTGAGTTGTATTACGTAATTTACAACCCTAGATATTTAAGGGGCGACCAACATGACGCTTTTGAAGTGGATCGCCTGGTTGATAGTTAAACTCCCTTGGCTTTAAGCCAAGGGAGTTTAACTATCAAGAAAAAATATTTGCTACAAAGCAGCTGCTAGGTAAAATTGCTAGCAGCTACTCAAAATATATCAATTTTTTTATTTATCGTACGATTATTACAAATATACCATTTCTAGTTGTTAACCACAAGAGAGTTTACTAAATATCATTCAATACGGCTAGCATCTTTTAATACAACTTAGAATTTTTGAGATTTTTCCGCAATCCAAGCGGCTAGGCTATCTTGATTCTCCACTCCTTCCACTACATAGTTCATCATTACTACCGCTTCTGGTTCTGGTGCCACTAATTTATAGCCATTCAGTCGTAAAAAAACGTCGATGACAGCAAGAGCGATTCGCTTGTTGCCATCGACGAAACTATGATTTTTTGCCAGACCATAGCCGTAGGCTGCTGCCAGATCAAACAGCTTTGCATTTTCACTGTAAGAGAATAAGTGCCGAGGTCTGGCTAGACTCGCTGAAAGTAACCCTGCATCTCTCAATCCAGGCCTCCCCCCATGTTCTGCAATTAGCTCTTCATGTATGGCGCTTACTGCTGTCTCAGGCACCCATCTGGGTTCCTTCATTTAGCTAATTCACGAAAGGCATTGCGGTAGTTTTTACGGGTCTCTGCAAAAGCCTGCATTGCGGCTTCAAAATCAGGATCGTAAGCAGTTATTTGAACTCCATCTGGAGTTTCTGTTAGGAAAATGCTGTCTCCCTCACTGACATTTAGCTTTTGCAATACTTCTTTAGGGAAGGTTGCTCCTAAAGAATTGCCAATCCGTCGAATTTTTAGAGTATGCATACTATCACCTCTTAATTGGATAGTAACTACATATGTTATAACATAAACTTATAGAATGGAATCCCCTTGTTTAGTCATTAAGGGTTTGACAAATTTTCCTGATGCAAAGATGCGATCGCGTCTATCCAAAATCGCTCTAATCTTCTAAAGCGCAATCGCATCTATCCACAAAATAGTTAAACAGGCGAGACGGACGCACTTTGAAGGTTGGTAGCGTTCTTATCTTTTTTCAATTGTGCTTCGATTGCATCGCAGGCAACTTTAACCCCGTTTTCTGCTCGTACCTTATTGCCAACTTCTGCGGCTTTAGCCTGGTAACGAGGTTCGCGCAACAGGCGATCGAGTTCCTTAGCCGCACGGGAAGCTGTGTAGCGATCGCGATCGATAGTTCGTCCGACTCCTAAACGAGTAATCCGTGCTGCATTGTCTGGTTGGTCGTTACTAAAGGGTACGACCAACATCGGGCGACCGGAACGCAACACCTGTGCGGTTGTGCCTACGCCTCCTTGATGCACAATAGCAGCAGCTCGGTGAAACAGTTCCGAGTAGGGAGCGTAGTCAAAAATAGCAATATCTTTAGATTGCAACTCTTTTGGCAAGGAGGGGTTATTGTTGCCAACCAGCAATACAGCCCGATAGCCCAACTTTAAGGCAGCTTTGGCACTTTCGAGGTAAAACTTGTCAGCAACCCACACGGCGGAACTTCCCAAAGTAAACACAATTGGCGGATCTCCCGCATCCAAAAATGATGCCAGTTCCGGAGATAGACCAGTATCGCCATTGCGATCGTAGAAAGTAAATCCGGTAACGCAAGTTTGTTTTGGCCAGTCGGGTTGAGGAGTTGCGAGAGCTTCTGAAAATAAAGCCAGCACTAAGTCGGGGGAGTTCATCCCTTCAAACATAGAATCGGCAAGGGGAGATAAACCAAGCTGTGTCCGTAACTGTCGCAGGGGTTCATCCCACGAGCTGAAACGATTTTTAGCGAGGCGGATGAGCGCTCCATTAAACCCAGGGCCAAGTATGCGTAGATTCAGCCAACTGGGGAAAGTCGCCACTACTGGGGGGTCGTAGGCGGAGAGGAACGACATCGGAGACAGTACGCTGGAAACCCAACGAATTCCCGTTTTCTCAACAACGGGCGTTGCTGCGAAGCTGAGGGGGTGTGTCACCAACAGGTCTGCATCGCGCACTGCCGACATCAGATCCTCATAAGTTTCTTGGACATAGGGTAAGATTGCTTGGCGAAAGACGTATTCTGTACCGTTTTGCTTGTCCATGATCAGACGCACAAGTTCTCGTTGCTGTTCAACGTCTGTGGGAAAATCGGGACGGACTGGGTGGAACTCAAGACCAGCCGCTTCGATTTTGTTACGGTAGAACTCAGCGGTGGCAATTACTGCTTGATGCCCGCGTGCCTTTAATTCTAAGGCGATCGCTATATAAGGATGCAGGTCGCCTAGCGAACCATAAGTGTGCAGAACAATCTTCATAATGGCTACCGTATCTTTTTATAGATGAGTTACTTGTATTACTACAAAACTACGGCGGTTTAAGGGTACTTGCTTCATCCGATTGGCTGACCCTAGTGGGTGATTAGGAAGAATTACCCATCATTGTCTTGAGGTAGAAGCGTACCATCTGCCAGTTTCAAGCGCTTAGAGGGAAGATGCGATCGCGCATCCCCTAAAAACACCCTCATCCGGTAAAGGCGATCGCCACAATGAAGATAAGGGGGTAAGTCTTCGTTGGCGAAAGGGTTAAGCGATGAGACAACCCAAGCAGTGGCAAATCCAAATGCAGGAACTCTTTTGGCGTTGGGGGAGAAACAAGAAATTTCGCGGATTCTTAGCATTGGTGTTGCTGGGTTTAACCGTGCGATCGCTTCCTTATCTGGCACCCGTTCGCGCCAAAGATATTGCCCAGGATACGCAAGCGATAGAATTTAGCGATCGCAATGGGCTTCCTTTAGGAAGGTTGCTGACCCGCGACCAAGAGCATACCGCTGTGGTGCCGCTGAATCAAGTTTCGCCCCACTTTATCAACGCGATTCTAGCTGCTGAAGATGGCTCATATTATCATCACGGGGCGCTGGATCTGAAGGCTGTAGCGCGATCGCTTAAAGATTCACTTCAGGCGAAAAGGATTACCTCCGGTGCATCCACGATTACGATGCAACTAGCGCGGATGTTAGATCCCGTTCCCCGCACCTTACCGGGCAAGTTGCGCGAAATTTGGCTATCTTGGCGCATCGCCGCCGGGATGAATAAAGATGCAATCCTCTCTGCTTACATCAATCGCCTGCCAATGGGGGGGAATATCTATGGGTTAGAAGCTGCATCCCGTAACTATTTCGATATTCCGGCAAGCGAACTCAATCTTGCCCAAGCAAGTCTTCTCGCTGCTGTTCCGAATAATCCCACTTACTTCAATCCCTACGACCATTGGAAACGCCTCAAGAAGCGGCAGATTTATGTTCTGAATCGCATGGTTGAGGATGGTTATATTACTCGCACGCAAGCAGATCGAGCCTATAAAGAAGAGATTTCCCTAGCACCTCGACAACAGGGAATTATTGCCGCACCTCATTTTTTATTTTGGGTATCTAATCAACTATCTAATTCTTCAATTCAAAATCCAAAATCTTCGAGCAAAGCTCCAGAAACCGCTATCCCCAATCGGATGTTCCAGATCCGCACCAGCATCGATCGCCCTTTGCAGCAATTTGTGGAAGCGCAAGTGCAGCAAGTGATTCGTACCCTCACCCCCAATAATGTTCATCATGCTGCTGCCTTAGTCATTGACAACCACACGGGGGAAGTTTTGGCTTATGTGGGTTCTCCCGATTACTTTAATGAAGCACAACTCGGTCGCAACGACGGGGTACAGGCATTACGTCAACCCGGTTCTACTTTGAAGCCTTTTTTATATGAATATGCCCTACAAAACCGCACGATTCGCCCGAATACTATCTTGGCGGATGTGCCAACACATTACGCGATTCCCGGCGCGAAACTCTACAGTCCTACAGATTATGATGAAACTTTTTTAGGGCCAGTACGAGTTCGCGTAGCTTTGGCAAATTCCCTGAATGTTCCGGCAGTGCGGGTATTAGAAAAAGTCGGCGTGCAAAATTTTCTAAATCATCTGCATCAATTAGGATTTGAGCATTTAAATCGGTCGCCCGAACATTACGGATTGGGACTAATTTTGGGTAGCGGTGAAGTCAGTTTATGGGAGTTAACGAGGGCGTATGTTACTTTAGCAAGACGTGGAGAAGCCACACCGCTAGTCACAACATTCTCCAACCTGCCATCTGCCAACCGAAAACCTTCCAAAGTGCCATCTGCCAACTCTTCCACCTGGGGATTGATTGCGGATATGTTGAGCGATCGCCATGCTCGTGCAAGTGCCTTTGGGGTAGACTCAGTGCTAGCTTTACCATTCCCCGCAGCAGTTAAAACAGGCACTTCCTCCGATTTTCGAGATACTTGGACGGTCGGGTTTACCACCGACTACACCGTAGCCGTGTGGGTGGGCAATTTTAACGGCGATCCCATGCGACAAGTTTCGGGGGTGACAGGTGCAGCACCCCTCTGGAATCGCATCATGTTACACCTCCATCAGAATCGAGAACCTGCCATCTTTCCCCCTCCAGAAAATCTGGTGCAACGCCCAATCTGTGCAATTTCTGGCTTACGCCCTACCCCAGACTGCCCCTCAGTAGTGCAAGAATATTTTTACGCAGAAGATATTAGCGATTATGAGCGTCAGTCAGGTACTGCGAAGTTGCCTCCAGAGTACGATGAATGGTTAGCAAGGCAGCATCAACCGAGTTTTGTCTCTAGTGGCGTCAAGATTTTGTCTCCTCACAATGGCGATGTTTTCTTATTGCACCCAGGTGAAAAAACGAATTCCAAAGGCACAGAGAATGTACAGACAGAAATGCAACAACTAGAGTTTAAAGTCACTGGAACGCGCAGCCAGTCAGTAGAGTGGTGGTTGAATGGGGAAAAGTTAGCGACGCAGCCATCGAATTCCCTATTTTGGCAGCTTCGTCCCGGTCAGTGGACTTTGGAAGCAAGAAGTGGGGAAAAGACTGATACGGTAAGTTTCCAAGTGCAGTTAGGTAAATATCGGCAGACACGCCGGGGTTTCTCGCTCAAGTCAAATTAAACCGTAGTATTAACTGGGTGGTTCGGATGCCTTTCCCTCAAACACATCGTTAATGATTGCCAGTCCTTGTATTACACGCAGTAGCCGATCGTCTGACAAATTGACAAACATTTGGGCAATTTTGGCATGAGTTGTCTGGCGGAGTTGCTGAAGATATTCAAATCTAGCCTGAGTCAGTTTCAGGTAGGGCTTACGCAGGTCAACACGCTGTAGGGGCTTTTTGATTGCCATGCCCCTACGATAAAATTAGGCATTCACTAGACCTCCTGCATGAATCAGGAGGCATGTGCCAGTTCGTAGTTCAGCAAGCCAGCAATTAGGTTTAAGCGCAAACCAAATCTCTGCCTGCGATTGCGATAACGTCCTGAAAAAATGCGAAAAATCTTGAAGCGGCGAATC
>NZ_JAMPKE010000054.1:0-22301 GCF_039961955.1 Trichocoleus sp. DQ-A1 | reverse complement strand
AATCATCGACGTGGCAAAACAAAGCTTCTAAACTAAGCATGGGCGGGTAGATACTTGAGAACTCAGCACTTTCAGCGTATCTGCTCCGCCCTTTTTTATCCCGAACTCACGTTATTTTAGGATGGTGCTTCACAAATCATTTAGGGCTGCGATAGCAATCCTATTTTAATTGTGAGATGCTAGATTTCCGAATCCCCGACGGCTGAGAGAAGTCGGGGATCTTGCCTTTACATACAATTATTGAGGGCTACGATATAGACTTTTTATTTTATTTTTGTTAAAATAAAATCGATAAGGAAGAACTAGCTTTTAATATTTAAATCAGACATATTTCTATTATTTAAGGATACCTTGGGCAGCCTAATTAAGAAAGTCATATTAAATAAAAATTTTGCGCGATCACCTGCAAGCCGTTATCCCCACTCGTAATTAAAAATGTAAGGGTCAGCAGATTTGCACAACTAATCTAACGGTTGGTTGCGATTAGTTATTAGCTCTGAATTATCACCAATAACTAATGACAGCTTCAACATAGGTTTCTTTACGCTCTCCTACTTAATTTTTAATTTCAGAAGGCGGAATTTTCTCAAGGCTAATTAAGGCTTCCATCACTGATTTCACTACAGGTGCGGCTACGGTGGAACCATAGACCTTGCCCTTCGGTTCATCGACAACAGCTAGAACCACATAGCGGGGAGCATCAACCGGAAAAATGCCCACAAAGCTAGTGATTCTGGCAGAGCTAGAATATCCCCCAGTAGCGCTGGCTTTCTGGGAAGTGCCCGTTTTCCCTCCTATTCGATAGCCTGGGATTTGCGCCGCTTTCCCGGTTCCCTTGGTGACGACCGCTTCCATCATTTCTAACACCGTCTGAGTCGTCGATGGGGAAAAGACGGGGCGCGGCGTGGGTAGCGTTGGCTGCCAGTACATCTGCCCTTGGGAGTCGATGAGTCCCCGGACGAGATGAGGAGTTACCAGTTTGCCACCATTGGCGAGAGCAGCGTGCAACTGAGCCAGATGGATGGGGGTGAGAGAAAAGCCCTGACCAAAGGAGGTGGTAGCGGGTTCAATTCGAGATGACGTAAACTGCTCTTGGCTTTTCATTTGTCCGGGTGATTCAAAGGGCAGGTCGATACCAACCGCTTGCCCCAGCCCCAGCCGTTCCAGCCAACCGTAGTAGATACTCGGCTTGAGTTGTTGGATGACTTGCACCATGCCGACGTTGCTCGACTGTTGCAGAATCTGAGAAATCGACAGGGCACCGTGACTGCCCTCTTCAGCATTTTTGATCTGCCAGCCAGCTACCTGAATCTGACCTCGATCGTAGAATACAGTGTCGGGTTTGATGGCTCCCGCTTCTAGCGCGATCGCTATATTGAGCGGCTTAAACGTCGAACCCGGTTCATAAAGGTCTGCCAGCGCCCAGTTCTTAAACAAACCCACGTCAGATGTAGAATACTCATTCGGGTTGTACGTCGGCTCTGCAACCAGCGATAGCACCGCACCATCCCGCGCATCCATCACGATGATAGTGCCCCGTTTGGCACTAAACAATTCCATTTGTTGCTTGAGGGCAGAACGAGCAGCACGTTGCAGGCGATTATCTATTGTCAGTTGGAGTTGCAGCTCATCAAAATGCAGCAATCCTTCGGGCAGGTGATCCGGCATCAACGTTCCGTTACCAGCGCGGCTAAGCCGAACGGTGCGAACAGCCCGGGTGAGTAAATTTTCCTGGCTATACTCCACACCCGCCTGACCGCGATGATCCACATCCACATAGCCCACCACGTCTGCGGCTAGATCCTGCTGGGGATAGAGGCGGGCGTAATGTTGAATCAGCTCTAAGCCATCGGTTCGCAAATGGGAAATACCGTCAGCTTCTTCTTCTGTCAGGGCGTAGGCAACCCGAATTCCACTTTCCTGCTTGTTGAACTGCTTAAGCAAATTGTCAGCAGAAACTCCCAAAATCACCGCCAATTTCGTCGCAATTGCCTGTTTAGATTGTTTAAACAGCTTTGGATGGGCGTACAGCGTATAGGCGGGACGGTCAGTTGCCAAAACGTTACCACTGCGATCCACAATCGAGCGTCGGGGAACAAAGGGGCGCAGATAGACCATCTGCTGCTGTCGCGCTTTTTGCAGCAGGCTCGGTGCCTGCACCACTTGTAGGCGATACAAATTGATCGCCAGCCCTAGCCCGCTCAGAGACATGATTAGCCAAACAAGCAGCAACCGTAAGGATGAAGTACCCAGCAACAAGGACGGAGAACGCAATAGGCTCCAATCAAAAGACTTCTGAGGTAAAGACTGCTGTGGTGATATCTTCTCCTGTTGCCGATTTTCGCCGCCTTGCTTTGGTTCTGATGACTGACGGCTTTTTCCGTTTTGAGTGGGTTTTCGAGGCAGTTTTTTCACTGACTCTGGCACGCCACTTCCATTCTGGTTCAACTCGCCCGTCTCTTTAGCAGTTGCAGAAACCTTTTGCGTAGGCAGCGACCTACGATTGCTGACTCCTGACTTTTCCATACCTCGTTAATAGCCTAGTGGCGTAGTTGGCGATGTTTCTGAGTTAGGAGCTACCACTGGCTTGGGCCGTGACTGGCGCTGGGGCGCTGGCGGCAGAAAGATGGTGTTAGCTGGATTGGGAGCAACCAAACCCGTACCCGGACGCTCAGCTTCTTGAGCCAGCTGGTTTTTTAGGGCTTCATTTGCCGCTGTCATTTGCCGCTCGTTGCGTTGCAGATTTTCTAACTTGCGGTACTCCTGGCTCCACATCTGCTGAGTATAGACCGTCCAGGCATAAACTCCCAGGGTGCTAGCAATCAGGAAGAAGCATACCAGGTTGGAGGTGCGCTGCAATCTCACCAGCGATCGCAGCCATGCGGGTGTCTGTGCCTGAAAGTCCCGCTGTTGGGAGCTTCTGCTACGGGTTCTAGACGATGAACCGCTTTCGGAACGCAGGGGTATTGCCTTTCCTCTAGGTTGCCGCGAGGAAACAGTGCTTCTTCTATCCGGACGGTGACGATCTGGAGTCAGGGAGTGAGGGGCAGCAGCCATAAGTAGTTCTTTTTATTAGTATCAGTTGTCAGAAATGAGTTTTTTCTCTTCTCAAGGTCAGTTTGCTTTGCCACTGACTGTTGACCACTGACAAAGGACAATAAACCAATCAATTTAAACTCTAGACACAAGAGCTGTCTATAGTCCATATTTTCTCGCATCGAATCCAACATTCTTGTCGAGATGGCTAATCGATAGCGAACGTGTACCTAGTCGCTACCTTCGACGCAACCACAGCTTAACACTCTCTAATTGCTTCTTTTGGCAAGGTCGTCGCGATTGCTTTGAGATGAACAGGAGAAGGTTCGCCAGGATGAAGAATGTAAGATTTTGGGATGCTGAGGGAAGCTGCTGGAGAGCTGCTCTCGTTATCCACCCGATAGGATGAGGAATAAATTTCTGCTTCCGAGTTTCTGACTGCTGACTCCGGAATGCTAGCGTCCTTCTCCTCACCCCGCGCTAACAACGGTTGGGGGGGCATTAAGGGAATTTCAACAATAAACTCTGCACCTTGACCGACTTGGGAGTGGCATTGTAGCTTGCCTTTGTGTTGGGTAACGATGATTTGATAACTTACTGCTAAGCCCAATCCGCTGCCCTGACCAACGTCTTTCGTAGTAAAGAAGGGGTCAAAGATTTTCGACTGAATTTCTGGGGGAATTCCTGGCCCATTGTCAGCGATCGCAATCCGCACACTAGCGACCCCTGGAGAGCAGTCCGGCAGCAATTCGGTACGCAAGGCGATTTTTTTGTCCTCGGAAGACCACCGATTGAGCGCTTCTATCGCATTCATCAGAATACTCAAGAAAACTTGATTGAGTTGCTTCGGGTAACACTCCACTAAAGGCAAGTCGCTATAGTTTCTCTCTATTTGGATCTCATTGCCCAGCTGACTGTGCAGCAAGAACAGCGTATTTTCCAGTCCGATGTGAATATCTACTGGTTTCAGGGACGCTTGATTATGGCGCGAGAAGTTCTGCAATGATTTAACAATTTCGTGAATTCGCTGGGCACCTGCCTGCATCGAATTCAAAATGCGCGGTAAATCTCTCAGGAGGAAATCTAGCTCTAGTTCCTCAGTGAGCTTTTGTAATTCAGCATCTGGATTGACATAGAAAGTTTGATAGGTCCGCACTAATCGAATCAGGTCATCTACATACTTTTCCACATAAGGAATATTGCCGTAGATAAAGTTCACTGGATTATTAATTTCGTGGGCAACGCCAGCTACCATCCGACCCAGACTTGACATTTTTTCACTTTGAATCAACTGGGATTGCGTTAGCCGCAGTTCAATCAGCGTTTGGGCAAGTTGCTTAGCTTGAGCAGCGCTTTCTACTGCCTGCTGCTGAGTTTGGGCGTATAAGTTGGCTTGTCGAATGGAAATCGCCAGCTGATCGGCAACCGCTTGGGCAAGTGTCCGGTCATTTTTCGACCAATACCGGATATGCGAACACTGATTGAGATAAAGAATTGCGTTGAGTGTTCCGTTTGCCTGTACTGGCACGACCAGGGAAGATTTTATCTGGGCTTTTTGATACTCTTCGTTTGCTTCCCCAATTCGGGGGTCTTGCTTGATGTCAGGAATACTCACTTGTTGACGATGCTGGATCGCCCATTGGGTCAGTGGCCCGTGGGTATCAAAGTCATCAATGGTAGAAGGAAAAGGCTCCCGACACACCTCAAAAAGGTATTTCCGCCGAAAAGCGGCACCGTCAGCGGGCAAGGGTTGCAATAAGCAAGTTTTATCTGTTTGCTCCTTTGCTTCTTGCTCCTCGGCTTCAGACGCGATCGGCTTTGTCGCTACAAGCTGCTTCCCGACTCCCCGGTTTCGCTCCTCTTCCAAAGTGTCGCTATGTTCCACCAGATGAACTAGACACCGATCTGCTGACAGCGCCTGCATCAGATGAGCGATCGCTTCAGTCAGAATCGTCTCCAAGTTAAAACTCTGCCGGGTTTGACTGGTAATTTGATTCACCAATTGCTCTCTTTGAGCTTGTTTCTGGGTTTGCTCGTAAAGCTGAGCTTGACAAATCGCAATTTCTAGCTGCTGGGCGATCGCTTGCAGAAATTCAATTTCGGAGTTTGACCAGGTGCGGGGTTGCTCTGAAATACAGACAATAAAGCCAACCCATCCTTCTTTTCGCTTAACCGGAACGAACAAGTTAGCCCTGTCCCAGGGAGAAGACCCTTGGGAGCGTCCACTGGTGTCGATTTGCTGGTTATCTCGCTTTAGCCAGGAAAGCCATCGATTCATCATCCCCCCTGTCGTCGGGTGAGAACCTGCTGTTTGGCTGTTGATAATTAATTTCCCAGAAGCGATCGCACTCTTCACTGCGCCAAAAGTTTCTAAGGGATGGTACCCCAGTTGAGAATTCTTTTGCTCTCCATTGATCTGCTCGCAGACAACTTGTACCCGCTTGGTATCCTCGAAATACCACAAAAAACAACACCTATCTAGGTGTAGCAACGTGGCAATTTCGTCCACTGCCGTTTGCAGCACCACTTGCAACTCCAACGAGTTGCGGATGCGATCCACAATTTTCTGTAGCAGTGCCCAATGCTTTCGCGGGTACTGAATCCAGGCTGGAAATAATTTGCTGGTATAAGCCACAAGCGGAAACACGCCGCCTCCCTTGAACTCTTCTTGCGCGTCTAGTTTGGTAAAAATTTTAGGCAGCGGTCAATCGTCCTGTTGTCAAATCACTAGCAATTGGTAAGCCATGTTAGTTTATCAGTCACTTTGGTTAGAAATTGTATTCAGAATAACTGATAGTGAGTCTCCACATCTCCATAAAGGTTGATTTTTTAGCTTCATTCCGTTGCTTTGACTGAGAAAACTAAATTCGCTCCCGATGTGGAAATCCTCGAAAAGTCGCGGATAGACAAAATTACCACTTGCTGGTACAGTTTGCTCTGTTTTTCCGAGGCTTCTGCTAAAAAAGAAATTGAAAAAAACTCAAAGCAATATCACTCCCAAGAGTGAGTGTGAATCCAGCAGTACGAGAGTATTCTTTCCTAAGTACGAAATCCGAAGAATACGGTGGGGCGCACCGGAATTCAAGCTTGGGAGCAAGGAACCTCACTCTTTTGGAATACCCAAAACTGGCTAAGAGGACTGGTGAAACCAAGAATTCCAGATTTCACCTGCGGGAGCGTCTAAGCAAAAACCGCAATATTGTGATTAAATAGCAAACGATTCCTTTGGTTGCAATCTCTTAAAGAGGAGTGTATGAACAAAAAAATAGTGAGTCTGCTTTTAGTTCTCGGCTTGGCTACCACCTTGGGAGCTTGTCAGGAAGGACCGAGTGATAGTACTACTAGCCCTTCTCCTACCACATCTCCAACGACTGGTGGAACGACTACTAGCCCAGCGCCCACAAAGTCTCCTTAAGGAGCTGGTTTTCGCTCCTTACTTCTCCTGAAAGGGATTCATACCGAATCGACGGGTATGAAAGTTAGTAGTGAGTTCTAAAACATCTGAACCCCGATCTGGTAATTGCTCCTCACACATTCACTGGGTATCTACTACTATCTGAGTCAATATTGACACCCAGGACAACTGTTATGTTGGCAACAACTGACTGACGAAAACAACTGGGGTCACAAGCATTAGTTGGCTCACCTAGAGTCGGAGTAAGGTCTGACTATGTTTATCTGTTGTTGCGGTAGGCGGCTTTGGCATTAAATGCGACTACTGCAATTTAGTACTTCTCACTATTGTCGGAAAGCAAGACTGGGGCTAGGTTATAAGCAAATTGCTTATCAGGTTGAAAATTTAACCCCAGGGCTACATATCCTCAAACTCAAGCCAATCACCGGACTCACGACAGTGCCGGTGCTTTTGTTAGAGGCAGAAGATATGCAGGGAGTCAGCGAAGCCATCCCGTCAGGGACGCGGCAGGAAGTGCAAGCGATCGCTGACTCGACGCAGATTTTACAATTTCTAGATCGCTATCGCCCAGAACCAGCGCTATCGTTACCGGATCGCCAACTACAGACAGAAGCCTTGATGCTGGAAGATTGGCTGGATGAAAGTATCGGCACGGCGACTCGCTTTGTTTACTATGATTTTCGTGCCGGTGCTGGTAAGCAAATCGACCCTTCGCCGTCTAGTCAGCTGGTGATTCAGGTGGTGCGGCGGCAATATGGAATTAATCAGGCGGCGGTGGAACTGGCAGCAAATCGGCTGAAGGTAGCAATGGAAGTGTTATCCAGTCGCTGGCAGAATAGCCTCTACCTGGTGGGCGATCGCTTAAGCGTTGCAGACATCGCCGCAGCCGCTTTACTCAGTCCTCTAGCGCTGATTCCTCAATACCGAGAAGATTATCCTTGGTTGTTTGAGCGCATTGAGCGGATTCACCTTCTTTGTCGGGAACCACTACCCCCCGGATTGGGAAATTAAAAATTAAAAATACACTGAAAATTAAAAATAGAAATGAAAAAGCCCATTATTTCACTATGGATTTTGCAATTTTCATTTCAACTGCTGGGGGTGATGCCTGCTAGGGGACTGCCACCACCGGAGGATACTCCTGAGGAAGTATTGCGGACGGAGATTATTACGGAAGCGCGATCGCCTATCGACGGCAAGCGACTCACTGCTGCTGAGTACGCCCAATTGCAGAATTCTCTGCAAACCCGCCCTTCTGCAACATCTCAGGTGAATCCCAAACTCCGAGAATTAGTTTTTCTGCTCCGCGTGCGGCGGCTGCTGCGTACCTTCGGTATCCCTACTCCCAAATAAATCCTGCATTTTAGCAATTAATTTATCTGCTTTGTGTGGGGTCAGTGTTATAAAGGTTCGCGTTCCTTGGAAAGTGATGGCAACGAGAAAAGCGTTTGCCTAAGTAAGTCGATATCATAAACTGCGTACACCCCACTTGAAAATCTGCCTTTGTTTGCTATACCTACTTGCTTGCTCCGACTCTTAACTCAATACTCAGATGAAGACGTAAATTTCAATAACTCTAAAAACAGCCAGTTTCACGCTAGATGACGATGCACTTTTATTGACATTGTCCTAAGTAGAAGAAACAACTGTGTCCTGCTACCGATGACAAAATATACAAAAAACAAAAAATGTATATAAATATTAAAGTGCTGTTAACCAGAGGGAGATGCTCGTTCTTCAACCGCTAGCTGCTATAGCCCTACCTGACGGGAAGACTTTCAGGCTTAGGGCAGACGCTACGCGATCGCCTTAAGCCAACGATACGGGCGATCGCAACACACGTGCGCGTCCAAAAAGCCCTATCGAGAACCCATTCATTCAAGACCTTTAGATAAATAGGTTTATGTCCATGACCATCGCCCCCGAACAGATTGAGCGGATTGTTTGGAATCAACATCAAGACCCATTTGAAATCCTGGGTGCCCATCCCATTCAGCAAAATGGCAAAACCGTCTGGGCAGTGCGAGCCTATCTACCCAATGCCAACGCCGCGTGGGTAGTTTGCCCCCAAGAACGGACAGAATATCCCATGCAAGCAGTGCATCACCCTCATTTTTTTGAATGCACCATTGAGATGCCAAAACTGGCAAACTATCAGCTGCGGATTCAAGAAGGGGAACACGAGCGTGTTATCTACGACCCCTACGCCTTCCGTTCTCCCCACCTGACAGAGTTTGACCTACACCTGTTTGCAGAAGGGAATCATCATCGCATCTACGAGAAACTAGGTGCCCATGCAACGGAAATTGATGGGGTAACAGGAGTTTATTTTGCAGTTTGGGCACCCAATGCCCGCAACGCTTCTGTCTTGGGGGATTTTAATAACTGGGATGGTCGCAAACATCAAATGCGTAAAGGTTCCACCGGCATCTGGGAAATGTTCATCCCAGGTTTGGGCGTTGGGGAACACTATAAATATGAAATCAAAAACGCCGACGGTCACATTTACGAAAAATCCGATCCCTACGGCTTCCAGCATGAAGTGCGTCCTAAAACAGCATCGATTGTCACTGACTTAGATTCCTACCAATGGAATGACCAAGATTGGATGGAAAAGCGCCGCCACACCGACCCGCTCACCCATCCTATCTCTGTCTATGAAGTGCATCTAGGGTCTTGGCTGCACGCTTCCTCTGCTGAACCGCCACGGTTGTCCAATGGAGAGACAGAGCCAGTGGTAGTCGTCTCTGACTACAAACCAGGAGCGCGTTTCCTCACCTACCGGGAACTGGCAGAACGGTTAATTCCTTACGTTAAAGAGCTGGGATTTACTCATATTGAATTATTGCCAATTGCTGAGCATCCTTATGATGGCTCTTGGGGTTATCAGGTAACTGGGTATTATGCCTGTACTTCCCGTTATGGGACACCTGAGGACTTCATGTATTTTATTGACCAGTGCCACCAGAACGAAATTGGGGTGCTAGTGGACTGGGTTCCGGGTCACTTCCCCAAAGATGGTCACGGTCTCGCTTTCTTTGATGGCACCCACCTTTACGAACACGCCGACCCCCGCAAAGGCGAACACAAGGAGTGGGGGACTCTAGTATTTAACTACAATCGCAATGAAGTGCGGAACTTCCTGGTTGCCAACGCCCTGTTCTGGTTTGACAAGTACCACATTGATGGAATTCGTGTGGATGCTGTGGCGTCGATGCTTTACTTAGACTATTGCCGTGAGCCTGGGGAATGGTTGCCTAACCAGTACGGCGGCAGAGAAAACATTGAGGCGGCTGATTTTCTGCGTCAGGCAAATCATACGATTTTCAGCTATTATCCTGGCACCCTGTCGATTGCTGAAGAGTCAACTTCTTGGCCTATGGTGTCTTGGCCTACCTACGTAGGAGGACTGGGCTTTAATTTGAAGTGGAACATGGGCTGGATGCACGACATGCTGGACTATTTTCACATGGACCCTTGGTTCCGCCAGTTCCACCAGAACAATATTACTTTCAGTATGTGGTACAACCACAGCGAGAACTTCATGCTGGCGCTATCTCACGATGAGATAGTCCACGGCAAGAGTAATATCATTGGCAAGATGCCGGGGGATGAGTGGCAGAAGTTCGCGAATGCTCGCTGCTTATTCGCCTTTATGTTCACTCACCCTGGTAAGAAGACTCTGTTTATGAGCATGGAGTTTGGGCAGTGGAGTGAGTGGAATGTCTGGGGTGACTTGGAGTGGCATTTGTTGCAGCATGAGTCGCATCAAAAACTGAAGCGGTTTATGAGTGAACTCAACCATGTCTACCGCAGCGAATCGGCTCTTTTTACTCAGGATTTTGCTCAAGAAGGCTTTGAGTGGATTGATTGCAGCGACAACCGTCATAGCGTGGTCGCGTTTATCCGCAGGGCGAAAGATTCGGAGGAGTTTATTATCACAGTGTGCAATTTTACTCCTCAGCCGCATAGTCACTACCGTGTAGGTGTCCCCGAACCCGGATTCTATACCGAACTGTTTAACAGCGATGCCCGTGAGTACGGGGGAAGTAACATGGGCAATTTAGGCGGTAAGTGGACAGATGAGTGGTCGTTCCACACTCGTCCTTATTCGCTAGACTTGTGTTTGCCGCCACTAGGAGTGCTGGTTTTGAAGCTTGACCGGCAGAAGACAGCAGCCGCGATGCAGTCTTGGTTGTCTCAGGGATAGTCGGGTTTCTTGTTCCCAGACAACCGTTCTGGGAACAAGAATCTCGATGCGATCGCATTCCCTATTACCAAGCGATAATAGCGATCGCATAGATTACACTTTGCAACTTTTATCTTGCGCTGTTCGCATCGCTCCCAGAAGGGTGGAAACAAATACACACCGTTTGACTTCCCCACCATTCTTAATGTTCAGCGTTACCCTTGCCAAATATAAGTTCTCTTGCGGATTCATGATTACGCAACCTCTATAGTCAAACCGGACTCGGCGCGGACTACCTAATGACTGTGAAGCTAAGGTGGTATTAGGAGCGTCTATTTGAATATTTTGCTCAAAATTCTGCCATTGTCCGGGGCTGGGGTTAATACCGGCACGATTAACTGCCCACTGAACGACCCCATTTTGTTCTTGAAAGCTAGCTTCCCAAGCAACTTTGTCGCGCTTAGCGTTGCTTTGGGCTTCTCGCATCGCTCGGTAAACTTGGTCTTGGGCGACTCTGAGACGTTGGGCATTGAGAAATCCCACCCAACTGGGGGCGGCGATCGCGCTTAAAATCCCTATTATTAAAATTACTACTAAACTCTCTATCAGCGTGAACCCGCCGCTGGAGCAATTAGATAACTTTTTACGCATTAGCTAGATACTAAAAAGACACACCCAATTTCTCAAGTTTCCTTGTTTGATGTGTCTTTTGAGTTCCGTATCTTCGCTGATTTTTGCAATTGACTATTAGTTTTAGCCAGTATTTTTTCCAATAGCGATCGCGCCCAAAATTCTAATTATTAAATTTATGACTCAACTTCTATCCAAATCAGCCCACCGCTGGAGCAATTTAACAGCTTCTTAGGCATGAGCTATAGCTAGATACAGAAAAGATGCATGTAATCTCTCAAGGTTCATCTTTGGATACGTCTTTTGCAATCCTAATATTCACCAATTTTTAAGAGCCAGTTAATCTGTTAACTAATTACATTCAGCAGCATCTTTTCCAGTTTGAATTGAACCTAAAAGAGTTGTCACTTTGATGCAGCGCTTGACAGTCGTGTTCGGTAGAGATGTTGTGACTTTATACGGAAGAGTTTGGCTAGGGTTTTGGTTGACGATGCCTTGGTAATCAAACGTGAATGTGTTTGCACTAGGAGTAACTTCAACTTGACCGGGCTTGATGTCTTGATTCTCTGCTAAAGTCCTCCATTGAGGGTCAGTAGAAGCAGGAGCAGTAGTACCAGGATAAACAACAACTTTTGGTCGTTGACCAGCGGGAGTTTGAAAGCTCACACTGTAGCTAAGTTTTGTCCTTTTAGCTTCTCGTTGGGCTTCTCGGAGGGCATTTAAGGCTGCATCATTAACGGCATTGACTCGTTGCCGATTGGTAAAAGCAAGCCAACCAGGAGCGGCGATCGCGCTTAATACTCCAATGATAATAATTACTACCAGTAACTCAATCATGGTGAATCCAGCAGCAGATTGATAACGCGATCGCTTCCATATCTGTAATTTTTTTAACACATCTAAATTTCCCATATTTTTTTACCCTATTTAATGGCTTTTTACGTGTTGGGGTTATTTACTATATAGAAAACCACGCCCCTTCACCTGGATGCTTGCGCTTGGATAATAAATTGACCTGTTAGAAGAGTAAGGAAGAGGCTCATCAGAAGGATTAATCGTTCGCGCCAAAGCATTCCCTCTGATAAACACTTGGGTTGAAAGCTGGCTTGGATCGGAATTTATGCAAGCATAGAAGCCACCCGTTAAAGTAGTCGGAACCTGTTGTGGATTCGGGGTTGCTCCTGATGGATTCGGACAACTAGGTGTTAGACCAACTGTACTTTTATCAATATAATCGACCAATACTTGAATTTTAGGGCTGTTTGCAGTGTAAGCGCCTGAGTTCGTCCACGAGTTCATTGCCAAGTTAAGACTACTTGCTGCTTTTAGGTCAAACATTTTAAAACCCGGCTTTGGCGGTGTAATGTAAACAGCCGGATTATTAGGATTTCTGACTTCATCGCTAATTTCAAATCTACCAATTCGAGCAGCTTTAGACCAAGTATTGCTAGGGGTAATATCTCTGATTAGGTAATAGCCAACAAGTGAATAAACGCTGCCATCGTTACAGTTATCAACTGTATTTGGGGGTGGTGGGCAGGTAGCTCCGGTAATAGTTGGTATGGCTTTTGGTTTTGCCGACCGCTTCCATAAGACAAGAATCGGTACGCACTCAGTCGTTGCCGGATTGCAACCCACTTCTGTAGAACCTGTAGCAAAAGGTGGAATTTGATTTTTAATGCCAGAAGTAGCTGGGTTGGTCGTTGAATTATTTTTCAAGCCATCGTTATCGTAAACATAGACTGCTTGTGCTAAATCTTGTGAAATGTAATCAAGGGCGTCTTTAATCTCTTGCTCTGAAGCAGACTTTGCTTGTTCTTTGCGATCGTTATCTAGAATGTTAACCATAAACCCTAACAAAGGCGCAATGACCAAAGCAGCCAGGATTATAGCTACTAGAAGTTCGATGAGGGTAAAGCCGCTATTCTTCTGAGCCAGAGGGGAACGTTTGAGCTGACTGGTTAACAGAAATTTCAGTTGATTCATGATGCTAGAGTTTTCCCTTTATTCACAAGTATTTAGCAACCTAAGCTAACAGTGCTAGGAGCAACTAGAACTAGGATTACTAGGGTTGTTAACTTTAATGCGATCGCACAACGTTTTCAGCGAAGTGTCACTGCCAGCAATCTCTGTCGTTGTTTCAAACAGTGGGGCTTTGCGATCGCCTAGCCCCCCACTATAAGTTGATTGCGTGACTTTGTCTGGATTATTTTTCTTCAAAGAGCCGGGAAAATCAGGGCTAAAAGCATCTGCCCGGTAAACTCGCACCCCTAGGCGGTAGCCTTCTTTACCATCAGTAGATGTAGTAGCTGTGCGAAAACCTTGAACTACCAAATCGCTAAGACTATTCGGGCTACAGCCTACTGTCTCATCGAGATTTATACAGTAGGTACTAGCTGGCGACGAGCAGTAAGTTGCATTCGCAGTGCACGTCAAACTTCCTGAAGGAGCATCAGGATTAAAGCTAGCAGATGTAGGCGTGGGAGCGGTAATTGTTCCTGAGCGAAGACCATCAATGTATGCCCTTGCCGCATCCGTTCCCCTTTCCACCCGCTTTGCCTGAACCCGTGTTGCTACTGAGAGAACGATTACGGGTGTTAACCCCACCATCAAAATAGTCACGACGATAATTGCCAGCAAGGACTCAATGATTGTGAAACCGCCCTGACTAGACTGGGATATCGGTTGCTGTTGTTTGGGTTTTATCATGGCTATATCTGACCTGAACTATTTGGGTTTTGCTAGATTCGGTAGAATTTCTTGCTTACGGTTTGCCGAAATCAACCGCCTGTCTTGGCTGTACAGAAAGTACCGGGCGGGCGTTGGTCAATGTCGATGGCGAAGTTAGCAGGATTTGCCAATTCTTTAGAACACAGTAACGTTTTCATCCACTCGTCATCCCTGCCCACTTCCCGATAGAATTCGTTTGGCGAGCCAGGCGACTCTCTGGTGAACTGTTGGGAGAACCTGTCAGGCAACTGAGACAGCAACGCTACATCAAAACCCCAGTACCGGAAAGGTTCTACATAGAAGGCTGTGCCACCTCCACTGCTACCAATGGTATTGATTTCACTGCTGTACAACTTTGTGTACCCAAAAGGACTAGAAGGCAGCGTTGAACTTTGAGCACCTTGGAACGGGGCTGTTGCCTGGGCACTGTGCTTAAACTGGATGAATGAACCGCTGATTCGGGCAGGAACCTGATACCAGTTCTCCATGAATCGCACAAAGTTTTGCAAACCTCCATTGGATTCACTTTTTAAACCGTTGAGCGGGCTATCTCCTCCTGCAACCACCAGATTGAAAGTCGTATCAATACTAGGTCTGTGCAGCCAGAGCGTCTTGTCTTTAATGTATGCAGGACTAGCCGTATCAGGATTTGCACCTGCTGTTTGATTCGGGAGATGAAATTGCAATACAGGCACTAAGAGCGGATGTGCGCTCGGGATTAACGCCGGATCGTTGGCAGCGAATGGTACAGTGTTTTGGGTTCGGTAAAACAGCGGCTTAGTGTCACTGTAACTCCAATCACCAGGGGTAGCGCTGCTGGGATCTGTAGTGTTAGAGGTTGTTCGATACAACAGAGCATTGGGTTGCGTCCGAGGCCGGATGCTGCTAAAAGTGCTGTACGGATAAGCTGTAACTTTTCCATTGCTATCAATTCCTAAAGGCACTGGTTTACCAGCATTTAGCACCAGCAAATTGCTAGTATCCCGTTGGAAAGCAACCCTGCGGGGATAGCGTCGCTCCGCTGTTTTTTCTTCTGGCGATATCGTACTATCGCCGTTAGCATCGTAACCTGGAGCAGGTAGAGCGGTAGTGCCCGACAAAAGTTGGCCCACATCCTTACCGATCAAGCTTGCATCTTTGGCACTCAAGTTAAGATTTACTGGTGTACCTGTACCAATCACCCAGTCGGCTGGTCCACATTCGGAAACAGGCAGTTTCCGGCAGATTTCCATGACATACTCTGAGAACTGCCCTCGTCGTTGAATGGGCGTGATGAAGTTGTTGAAGTAAGAACTGGGGACGTAATTACTGGAAGGAGTGTTGCTGATGTAGTCAGCATCTGTAGGCGTTTTGATGCCGCCAACATCAACACTGATGCCACTGCTAAGACCGTTGGTGACAAAGTTGTTGTTCCAGAAGCCCCGCTCTTTCCGCTGAGTTATCGAAGCTAAGTCTCCCTGGTTGTTTCTCAGGTCATAGTCTCCCTCATTGCGGAAACCAAATCTGAAACTGTCAGAAAGGAGAGTGACGGAATCTGCAAGCACTGTTGCGGGTCGCCAGAAGTCACCACCTGTACAGCTAAGCCCTGGCTGTCCATTGCGGCAGGCAAAGTTGTATTCAGGAGTTGCACGATTATAGAAAGCGTCCTCGTCATAGGTAGGATTCGTTGCCAGTTGTTCCTGAAACTCTTCTAGGCGTGTTCCCCCTGATGTTTGGTGCAGGTTAAAGCCTTGAACATCAGCTTTGACATAAGCTGGCAAGTTAGTGGCTAAAATTAGACCCTTTTCTGCCCCTGCAGGAGTGACCAAAGTGTAGGCATTAGTGGGAGTCGCGGCTCCACGAGCTAGGATGCTACCGTTGACTAACATAATCCCGCTAGGTCGTCGGGTAGGGTCAAGCTTAAAGTCAACAGGGCTTTTGCTCTTCCGCGCTGACATTTTTTGGGCTTCGGTACCCGTTGTAGGTACAGGTTCGCTCAGATCCAGCAGAGCGTCTTCACGAGTGGCATAGATAATGCCGCTGTCTGGCAGTAAATACTCTTTTGAGGGAGTATTTGTTGCTGCGGTACCGATTTCAGTTTGTCGCAGCTTATTTAAATCCAATGCCGTGACGCGAATCTCTAGAGGCTGACGCTCTTCAATGCCGAGGTCATAATTCCCAGTCAGTGTAGATACATTGGTGGGATTGATGGCTCTAAAGGTTGCTAAACCGCCAGTAGCATCGTCAGCCGGATTATTATCTCGATCAATTGCTTTAATCTCTCTGGCGTCCAAAAAAGTTGTTTCGTAGATGCTTCCATCGGGGATGACGGTGGCATTACGAGTCAGAGTTCCGTCGGCAATTTTTAAAGCACAAATGGTGGAATCAATAGTAGATTGCTGTGCGAGGGTGAGAGCTGCTGCACCATTAGCGGCTAGGCTTGTCAGCGCATTGCGGAGTGGCTCATTCACAAACCGCCCGTTGGGGAAGATCAAGTTGGCTTGATAGTAGAGCCGATCCAAGAGAGAAACGCCAATATTTGCTGGATTCTCAGCTCCCGCTCCTAGCACTCCTGCTGTATAGGGAAATAAACCAGTAGTAGCGTTTGGCGGTGCTGAAGTAGTAGGCAATGCAGCTGCGACTGGTGCTGCATCGTAGCTGATGCCGTTGTTAGATCTGCCTCGGATAGTGCCAGTAACCCCGGGTGGTCCAGCAAAAGCTGTTGCCAGAGTAGATTGGTTCTTAGCCGTTACGCTAGTACTGGGGTCGTAGTAGCTGCTGACACAGGCAATCGGCGTTTGACGCTGTGTAAGGGTGTTAGCAGAGCTGCCTTTATAGTGATAAACTGCCGTAGCTCGCATCACTAAATCCCCTCTTCTATCACCGCTAGGGATAGGAAGGGCAGGAATCCCCTCTCGTTGTGTGTCTTCCCACATTGGCATGGAGTCAGGCCAGACGGGTGTAAACAGTGACTCGTTTACAGTAGTTGTTGAAGGTACATCGGGAACAGTTGGTGGTGTTGGGAGGAAGGACGCGCTAGCATTGGCAGGTGTTATTCCGATATTTGGACCGACGTGAAAACCTGTGTAAACGCCAGCACCCGTGACGACCCGTAGACCCCCTACTGCCTCAAGTGGTTGGTTAGGGGCTAGAGCAGCTTGTTGTTCCCAGAAGCCATCCCGATCTGTATTCCCTAAATCTGATAAAGGAAATACTTGGGTGGTGCGGTAGCGTGCTTTCTTACTGGAGTCAAGGAAATAATTCCAGTCTGCATTAGGTTTAACTGGTTGCTGTCCTTTCTCACCCTGAAACTTGTTTGCTGTGCTGTCCCACCACTGAGCAGGTAGACCATTGCCAACAAGGATGCGATCGCCAACGAATTTTTCCCCAACTTTACCTTTTTGCTGTTCTGTTGGTTCTGTTGCTGGTGGCTGATTCGTCACCAGTGTCAGACCATTATTACTCGCTCCACTTGTTGGATTGGCTGGATGTACCCATTCATCCGGTGGTCGCAGCGTGTCCCCTGTTCCAAGATAAGTTTTAGCGCCATCACCCGTAGTATCTTCTGCATAAGGAACGCGACGCATACGCTCTGTGAAGTAATTCTCTAGCGCGCTTAGGCGAACCTCTTGTTGTTTTTCTGCCGAGGCAGTCGTTGGAATTTGCTTTTTAACATCCTCTGGATCGCTGCTCGTTGCTGGATCGTAAGTCGGATTCGCAGATGTCCATTTTTGGACTAAAATATTTATTCGATTAGCATACGCTTGGCTGTTATAAGCTGCTTGATTGGGCGTGTTACTGACCGTATTAGTCGTCGTTGTTAAGTCTTGACGAGCGGCACTGTTTGCCTGGTATCGATCCACCTTTACTGCGCTAACACTAGCGCCATTTGTACTCCCAACCAGCAAATTACCGCCAACGGTAATTTTCCCGTTTTCCTCTTGGTAGAAACAAGATTCGAGGCTACTGACCTGGTAGTACTCAACATCTCCACTAGCCGCTTTGCCAGTTATCAAGTTACTGTTGGTCTGGATGCGTCCATTTATTTTGAGTCCCGAACCTGGAGTAATCTCTAAGTCATCTTCATACACAACAGCATTGTTGTTCAGAGGAATCTGCGCCCGGTCTTGCTGGTACTCTATAGCAGAAAAGCCTCTGTTACCTTTGTAAGCTTCCATCCCTGTATTGGGAGGAGTACCTGGAGGTGGAGTATGTGGAACAGTTGCAGCAAAGACATAGAAGCTTTTCTTCAAAAGAGACCCAGTTTTATACCAACCCGTGCCTCCCACCAAACCAGCGAAGCTACCTTGTGCTGCTGCACAGGCCGGATTGGCGGCGCTGTCATCCATCGGCGCAGTTCGCGCCTCAATAGGAGTTCTTTTGGCTCTTACATTCGGATTGGGAGTCCTGAAGTAAATGCCATAAAGGGTATAACTATCAGGTGTGCCATTATTATCAGTATCAACCGGAAATCTCCAAGCATTGGTTGTACTTTCGTTACTGTCTAATGGGAGGTTGACTGCCTTTTCAATCGTGCTGTTTCCATTAATGTCATATTGAACCAGCAGCTGCGTCTCATCGCCCAAAGTATACTTATTGAGGTTCCCAAAAATTGCCTGATTTAAGGCAAAATCTGTTGGCGTTGACCGTGGCAGTGTCGGATCTGCAAGTAAAGCCGCTATCTTTGCCTTGGCGCGGTCAAGCGCTGGGGTAGCCGCTGCCAGCACTGCCTGATTCACTCTCACGTTGCTAGCGTTTTTCGAGCGTTCAAACGACCGGAACACCATCGCGGTCGTCAGCAAGATGACGACCAGGATCACCATCGTCACCGTTGGCAAGATAAATCCAGACTTGGCAAGCTTTGAGCTTCGACCGATAACCATTAAGCTCCGCAAGAGCCAGTTCATGAGCGTTTTGGTAATAGCTCTTCCTAGCTGCATCATTTGCCGGAAAAGATTCTGGATAGCTTTAACTAGCTTGTTGCGGGATGACATGGCTGCTTTCCTGTCAAAGGTGAGAGATTAGTGGAATGAAGAGTTTAAAACTTAAAAAATTAAGAACTAGCGTTGAAAGGGTTGAGAAAAGGCGGATTGCCTGAAATTTCGCCTTTTATGAGGTGAAGGGAAGCTTCATCAAAAATTTATAGTTTGACATTTCTCCTCTGTCTTAACAACCCAATTTCTGGTGGGCAACCGGGAAACTACGCACTCAGATGTTTAACGGCTGTTTAACGGCTTGTTAAATTTTTCAGTACCTTTCCGGAGTAGAAATGTCCGTTCCGTATTCTGGAATAAAGGCTAGATGTGCGCTTCCCTCAAGGGATAGATTTAAGAGTCTCTATAAACCATCTTTGCAAACATAGCGTTTAGCTTCAACACAACTTAACAAAAAATCGGGGTAGATTTACTGTAGTTAAGATACCCAGATGTTGTGCAAAACCTATCACCTCTAGTAAAAAAATAAAGAAACTGCCCAACACACACCATGAAGTGGGGTATCAGGCAGCACATAAATAACAAAGTGTAGAGACATCGCGGGCAACGTCTCTACTAGAAGCTATAAGCACTCAGGGACTCTCTAGAGGCTGTACTAATAGTGTGTACTAATAGTGATTCAGGTTAATTCCCGCTTCTTTAGCCATCGTTTGCAGACCCTTTAGCTCTAGAGTCTTGATTGCCTTCGTAGAAAGCCTTAGCTTCACCCAGCGATTCCCTTGAGGCCACCAAACCCGCTTCCATTGCAGATTTGCTTCCTGTAGCTTTTTGGTACGTCGGTGAGAGTGGGAAACTGCATAGGCATTATTAGCCTTTTTGCCGGTCAGCTGACATTTGCGCGACATAGTCTAGTCTCCAGATTTTCGGTCGTTATTTAGATATAGCTTTTAGATTGTACCCAAGCTATTGCTTAGGTGGGCACTGCCCACCCATACTCGCCTAGCGTTCTGTCAGACGAGTTAGCACTTGATTCGACCGTTCCACAAAGGATTTCATCCCTTCAGCGTCAAATCCTTTCTGAGCCATTAATGCCAAATCATAGATATGCTGGCACATCAGATTAGCCAAATCGCCGGTGGGCGATTGACCCTCACCTTGGATAATACTACCTTGGCTCAACTGAACCAGATTTTGAATCAGCGGGTGCGCGGTATTTACCACTAAGGTGTGTTCTTCAGGAAATTCAACGTTTTGCTGCTGCATCAATGCGTTCATCTCCCGCAGACGCCGCAGAACTTCTGGCAAGAGTACCATTGCTGGTGGGGTTCCCTGAGGATCATCTGACTTGAGCGCCTCGGTGCGGATATTTAGTTTGGGCTTGTTGAGGGCTTTCTGGAATAACTCTTTGATGTGTTCTGAGCGAGTTTTGTTAGTTTTGGGGTCAACAATTTCTCCTGCTTTATCCTGGTCAAGCAGGGTTTGGTCGAGGTCAGAGTCTACGCGGGAGAACTTAACATTCGGATGTTCATGCTCTAGGAAGCTGATGAAGTGGGAGTCTATGAAGGAGTCCAGAAACAGGACTTCTAGACCTTGGTTTTTGTGTAGTCCTACGTAGGTCGCCTGGGAGACTTCATCGGTGCAGTAAAAAACTCGATTTTCGTGGCGGTCTTTATTCCGTTCCAGGTACTCTTTGAGGGTGGTGTAGTTAGTGGCGAGGGCTTCGGACTGAGGGCTGAGAGGTGAAGAAGCCGAGGTTTGACTTGGGGTCACTTCTTGCCAGACATCGCCCTCTTGAGATTGCACTTCAACGGCTGGGATATCGGATTGGGCAGTTTCTGGAGCCGCAGGTGTAAGGTTCGCAGTGGTGCGATAAATCAGGATGTCTTCGACTTGCTTTTTGAATTTGTCGTCGTTGAGGGAGCCAAATTTGACGAAAGTGCCTACGTCTTGCCAGCAGCGGACGTACTCGTCGCGATTTTCGCGGTAAAGTTCTTTCAGGCGATCGCCTACTTTCTTAGCAATGTAATCGGCAATTCTCCGCACTGTCCGGTCGTTGGTCAAGGAACTGCGCGAGACATTCAGGGGGATGTCAGTGCTATCAATGACGCCTCGCAGCGGCAGCAGGAACTTGGGAATGACTTCTTCGCAGTGGTCGCTGACAAATACTTGATTGCAGAACAGCTTAATTTGCCCTTTGGTGGTGTCCACATCCGGCTTGAGCTTCGGGAAGTAAAGAATCCCATTCAGGATGAAGGGATAGTCAGTGTTAAGATGCACCCACAGCAGCGGCTCTTCTTGGAAAGGGTAGAGGTAGCGGTAGAATTCTAGATAATCTTCTTTGGTCAGGTTTTGGGGCGATTCCTTCCAAGGTGCCTTTTGCCGGTTAATTGTCTCCCCGTCCAGTTGGATAGCTACTGGCATGAAGTCGCAGTAAGTTTTTACCAACTGCCGAATCCGCATTGGTTCCAGGTATTCCACTTCCTCATTCTGAAGCGTGAGGGTGATGGTGGTGCCGCGTTCAGTTTTTGGTGAGTCTTCTAACTGAAATACGGGTGAACCATCACAAGACCAGTGGACGGCGGAAGCTCCTTGCTGGTAAGAAAGGGTATCAATCTCGACTTTTTGGGCCACCATGAAGGAGGAGTAGAAGCCAAGACCGAAGTGACCGATAATTTGTTGATCTGCGCTGGCTTTGTACTTTTGGATAAATTCTTCGGCGCTAGAGAAGGCAACTTGGTTGATGTATTTCTTGACCTCCTCTGCCGTCATGCCGATACCGTTATCCGAGAGGGAGAGAGTTTTTTTGTCTTTGTCAATTGCGATTTTGATTTCTGGTTCGCCCAGTTCGCCGGTGAATTCGCCTGCGAAGGAAACCATCTTGAGTTTCTGGATGGCATCCACAGCGTTTGAAACCAGTTCCCGCAAGAAGATCTCGTGGTCTGTGTAGAGAGATTTCTTGATAATCGGGAAAATATTCTCGGTATGAATTGTGATTGTGCCTTGTTCCAGCATAGTTAGGAATCTCTAATTCGCTTGCTTGGAGTATCTTAAATATTGATTGTGAGCGATCGCTGTTCGTTCTGAGTAGAGGGCAGACTACTTAAACCTATGGAATTCCCACCCATCGAGATGCGGATTTCCCTACTTTCCAGTTTATTAAGGGAAATTGGGCGTTGCATAATGGAGGGATGAATTAGGGTGGGTTTTGATGCAATGCCCAGACTGTCAATCTACTCACATCCGTAAGAACGGCAAGAGAAGGGGTAAGCTTTCATTAGAATTCTTGCGTGAATCAGGGGGTCTGGGAGCGGAGTAGTTCAACATTGATAATTGCAGCAATCAGATGGAAGCGCAGTCCAAATCGCTGGCGACGGTTTCGGTAACGCTC
>NZ_JAMPKE010000053.1:0-24754 GCF_039961955.1 Trichocoleus sp. DQ-A1 | reverse complement strand
AAATGGTTGATACTTTGCTTGCTACTGCACTTGATTTAGTCAATCCAAAACACCTACGCAACTGGTTCACAAACTGCTGCTACTGTACTTCATGAACTTGCAATCTGCTGTATCTCAGGCTTTACTCAAGATCGTCAGCAGGTTCAAAAGAATGTAGAAGCTTTGGGTTTTCAACTAGATAAGGACGATCTGCTATTGCTTTCTGCTCGTTCATCTACCCTATTCAAACAACCGGGAGATATTTATTCTTACGAGCGATAGATGAGCTGAGCTTTGCCAGGAGGCACTGTTAAGTTAACTCAAAATTTAGCTCATCAACCCAAAAAATGAGCAAAGTGCATCCCATTTTTCTAAAAACAAGCCTACAAGCTGAAACCTGCTTTCATCAGGCTTCGTTTGTATATCCGCGATTTTAGCCATCAGGAGTTTTTACTCTGATTGGGATGCTCCTAACCCTAATTGCTTTCTGGATAATTATGCAACCCTTGTCTTCAACTCAAAATCTACAAATTTCTGCAACTGAAACTGTAACTCCTACGCAGTTTTACACTTGGAAAAATTATCGCTGCGCCTACGAAGTTCATACCGCAATTAATCCAAATACAAATGATGGGACTCCCCTCCTATTAATTCATCCCATTGGTGTAGGATTATCCCGAAAGTTTTGGCAGCGATTCTGTCGAGAATGGTATGAAGCGGGTCGCCGGAATCCAATTTATAATCCAGACTTACTGGGATGTGGTGAGAGCGATATGCCTCATGTGGCTTATAGTCCTCTTGATTGGGCACAGCAATTGCAACATTTTTTGCAGACTGTAGTAAAAAAACCTGTGATTGTAGTGGTACAAGGGGCTTTGCTGCCGGTAGCAATTGAGTTAGTTCGTCTAGAAACGAATTCTAATTTTATTCGAGGCTTGGTGCTGGCTGGCCCTCCCGCTTTGACATTACTTGCTAAACCTAGAGCAAATTGGCGACAAAAACTTACCTGGAATCTGTTAAACTCTCCTTTTGGGAGTGCCTTCTATCGCTATGCGCGGCGCGAACAGTTCCTACGTTCTTTCTCAACTAAACAACTCTTTGAAAAAGCTGATTCAGTCGATCGGGAGTGGCTGCAAACTTTGGAGAAAGGTGCGACAGATCCAAAGACTCGCTATGCTGTTTTTTCCTTCCTAGCAGGGTTTTGGCGGCAAGATTATCAAGACGCGATCGCATCTATCTCTCAACCCACTCTAGTAGTCGTCGGCGACACGGCATCCAGCATTAGTCAAGCTGGCAAAGGCGAAACTCCCGATGAACGCTTGGCTGACTATCAGAAGTCTTTACCTAATGCTGAGGGTATCAAAATGTTAGGTCGTAATGTTCTACCCTATGAGTCAACAGTTGAATTCGTCAATGTAGTTACCAATTTTGTCGCTAAACATTCTTAATTAATTACATCAGAGGATGCTATCTAATGTCCGATGCAATAACGTCTGAAATAAGCGATCGCATTTGCGCTCACATGAACGACGATCATGCTGATGCTGTCGTTCTTTACGCCCAAACTTATGGTAATTCTCCCGATGCTGCAAAGGCAGAAATGGTTTCAGTAGATCCAGAAGGTATGAATCTCATGGCACAAGTCAACGGTTCGGATGTGCCGATACGCATTCACTTCGATCATATTCTCAAAGATGCCGAAGATGCTCACCATACGCTCATTGCAATGGTGAAACAAGCGCGTTCTCATTCAAAATAGTACCAAAAAGAACGTTGAGTAGGGTGGGCATTGTCCACCTTACTTCTATGCTCGTAAAATTTAAACTTGTTGATTAATCTGTGACTTATCTAGTCCCTCTTTTATCCAGGTAATGCACTCTTGTTCAGTTCCAAATATTTTTGGCGCGGCAACATTATTTAAGTTATCAGATTTATAATGATCGTAAAAATATTTACTTGCTAATTGATAAACAATAATCAAATTATCTTGATAAATGTATCTATTTTTAAAATAATCGTTTTGGCTAACAACATCTGAATTCTCATCTAGATGTTCTTTGGCTGCCTCAATAATTGTATCAATGCAACTTGAATAAATACCAGCCGGATTTTCCAATTTATGAAATTTACCTTTATGCCCTAATTCAGAAAGTAAACTATAAGAGTAAATATTTTGACCATCCGCTATCCCAAAAACAAATGGGATGATCAGATATCCTTTATAAGAGACTGAATTTTCGTAGAGTAACCGGCTCATTTTTATCCTCCGTACTGGCTATTTCACTCTTCCTTTCTTTAAAACGATGTATTCTTTTTTTTTAAATTTTATTTTTCGGCTTTTTCATATACGTCAGCGCGATCGCACTCAATAATCTTCCCTGTAAATACTTTTGTAGCGGCAAGTTTAACCAAATTGCCACCTAAAAACATGGCAACAAAACCATCTGTATCTTTAGTTAAAACTGACTGATTGCTAGTTCCGAAATATTGCAAGCATTCGCACAAAAATTATTCAGATTTAGCAGTATCTGGCTGAAAGTAAAGAGCTGATTTATATAACACTTGTTCTTGGTGGGTTTCTAAAGTGCAATCCGACAGCGGATAAGCCACACAGGTAACAGTATACCCAGCCTCTAGTTCTTTTGGACGTAGAAATTTTTGTTCGCTTTGGTCTACTTCACCACTCACCAACTTGGCGATACAAGCCGAACATTCCCCTTGCTTACACCCAGAAGGTAATCGAATGCCCGCATCTTCAGCCATATCTAGAATATACTGATCGTCTGGCACGGAGATGGTACGGTCAAGCGCGATCGCTGGATTTACCAGCCGGACTTGATAAACTGCCATTAAAACGACTCCTTTAAAACTCGTATCCTCTGTCAAGCCAATAGTGCCAGTCTGCGATTGCTTCCAAGGTTTCGCTATCAGCATCAATCGGTTCTATTTCTGATAAACGAGCCGAGAACGTATCTTCACCTGTAGCATCTTTGTAAAGCACTTCCACAAACATATCGTGCAAGCATTCATCTTCTGATGACATTTCCACTACCTCAACTTCTTTGCCTTCAGGTGAGGATAATTTGCCTCCCTTTCTCACCCACTTAGCTTTAAAGGGGAAGTTGAGATTATCGTTAAGGTAGTAGTACCATCCCATCGCCTGTTCTTCTTCGTCATAGGCATCGACGATTATTTCCATTGCAATGCGATTCTCTCGGATTTCTTCTTCCTCAATGTTAGGCATAAGACATTAGCTCCGGATAATTAAACTTTGAATATAATAAATCTTTCGATCGATCGCGTCCTCAATTCTCCTCAACAATTGTCGTCACGATGCTCTATTTGCTGCCTTACCCAAGCGCGAAAAGACCGAATCATGGGGATTTCCCCAATTCTTAGGCTTTCTTCCAAAAACCCTGGAATTTCTGTTGTTAAGGGTAAATTTGCAAAAGTAGGAGAACCTGCGCCAGGAACATACACTCCATCTCGCAATTTATAAATTTGCATCACTGGTTCGTCATAACGCCAAACTTCCGGAACACCTAAAGCCAGATAAATTGAAAGTCTGTCAACCGAAGCGCTGGTATAGTCCACCTCCACTGCTAAGTCAGGAGGTGGGTCAATCGTTAAGTCAATATCCCTTTTCTGTCTGATTAGCGGTTCATTTTGAATATAAAAGCAAGAATCCGGTTCAACACCCCGCTGTAAGTCTGGACGCTTACAAGTGAGAGATCCAGCACTTCTGAGGTTGAGGTTCAGTTCCTCAGCTAAAGCGAAAACCAAGTGTTCCAGCAGTCTATTGTTATGCTCATGAGGCATCAGAGGAGTCATTATTTCCAGCGTTCCGCGATCGTAAGCCAGCCGAGTGTTACGATCTTCCCCCATCTCTGCAAGTATTGTTTCAAAAGTCTGCCAACTAATGTTTCTCAGTACACCCCGCCCTTGAGTGGTTTTCGTTGTCGTCACCATAGGACTTAACCCCGCGTTTTCTACCAAGATATCAAGTTGAGTAGGCAGTGTGGATGCGTGAAGCGAAGCGGCTGCTTTCTTGGGCGTCGCATTCTGTATCTAAAGAACGTTGCTGTCAGCAATATTATCAGTAAGATTATTTGATAATCTCTCATTCTGCATACGTAGTTGATAAAGGAGTAAGTTCTGTGACTACCCTAAAAGTGTTATCAATCGCTTCTGCTGGTGCAGTGTTTATTGTTGCTGGTATCGCGGAAACTGCCGCTGCAAAGTTCAGCGATGCTCCTTTATTCAACGATGTAGGTAGCTACAGCACAACAATCTCCGCTAATAATGACTTAGCCGATATTTACTTTCCAAACCCATCAAACCTTAAAACTGGCAACTATTCGTTTCCCATTGCGCTGCTCTTGCAAGGTGCGAATGTTGATAAATCAAATTACACAAATTTTGCTAGTACAGTAGCAAGCTACGGATTCGTAGTAGTTGTACCCAATCACCAGAAGTCACTGCCAGAGTTAGGATTTACGGGACTTCTACCCGAAACGTCACAATTAAACGCCGTTCTAGCACAAATGGTGAAAGAAAACTCTAACTCTACTTCACCTGTTGCTGGCGTTATCAATACACAGAAACTAGCCTTACTCGGTCATTCCCAAGGGGGTGCTGTCGGACTATCTGCTATTGCCAACCTCTGCCTTCCTATTTTATGTGAAGGCTCCTTCAGCCGACCTAATGAACTCGTAGCAGGAGCGTTTTTCGGTGCAAATTTACGGAACTTCAATACTCAAGAGTTTATTCCCATCAACAATTCAAAAATTCCCACTGCTCTCTTACAGGGAAATCTTGATAGTATTGCTCTTCCTGTCAACGCCCAAAAAACCTACAATCAGATCCAAAATCCTCCTAAAGCATTGATTACCATTTTGGGTGCTAACCACTATGGCATCACAGATACGAACAACCCCATAGGTGCAAGACCAGACAGCAACACTCCGACAGTAACTCAAGATGTAGCAGTAGAAACGGTAGCTCGCTGGAGCGCACTTTTCTTGCGTGCCAGCGTTCTCGATGACAAAGATGCTTTTAATTATGTGTATTCTACAGGGGATGCTCTCGATGCAAATGTGAATGTAACTAGCCAATCAAAGCCAGTTCCTGAATCCTCTTTGACATCTGCATTGATGTTGCTAAGTGGTTTTGGTGCAGTGTTTGGACTGAAGAAAAAAACACAGCTAAATAGTTCTAAGGGAGCCAAATATTAGGTAAGAATGTTTTACCGAAATTACGTATGCTTTGGTTAATTGACCGACCAACTTGAATATGCGGCTCATCCGCCTCTATTGGTAGAATCAAAGCCTTACTCCCACGCCCAAAGCGAGAAATAACCAAATTTGCCGCTTCCAAACCAGTGACATAAGCCTTTTCTTGCGACCAAGAACCGTGACGAGTCACAATCCAATCACCGCTCATAAATACATTCTTGATACTTGTCTCTCCGGGTAACATATACTGATAGCTACCAGGGAAAAAGTGAGTCACTGCACGCGGTAAGCGGATTACACTACTATCGATTACTTTCGCATCTCGAAAAGCCGGGATACAAGTTGCTAAATCTTGTTGTACAAGCGAAACGATTTCTTCATCATTTAAGGGAAGAAACTGATTGGCGTGATAAAAATCTGCTTCAATAACTGTCCCTGGCTCATCGCGGTACTCATCATGTATGGCATTTAAATCGAAAAACGTCCATCCAGTTGTTGCATTAAAACCAAAACAGGCATTGGAAGGACGAGGAATATTAATTTTGCGGTTAAACCATAGGCGAGTTGCCAACACATCAACCGCGCCCAAGTTGTGAATATCTCGAAATTCTTTACGGTTTTGTAAGCTGGGGCTACCAGATATAATCTTCTTCATACCGCTGATACCAACGGCAAAAATAATCGCATCTGCCTCAAAAACTTCATCCCCACAGACAACTGCTGTCGCTTGATTATTGCTATCAACAATTACGTCACTGACTCGTCGGTTAGCGAGTAATTTTCCCCCTGCTTGTTCGATGCGTTCCACCCAAGGGCGAAAGATCATCTCACCAACTGTTCCGCGACACCAGACGACATCAAAATCGGGTTGGTGAGCCAAAATGAAGTAATAAAGCATACCCAGCGCGGCAGCGGCGGAACATTGCTCTCCAGGGGCAAATAAACCAACCAGCAGCATCGGCTCAAAGGAATCGCGGTAAAGCCGCGCCGAAACCCCAAAATCTTTGAAGAGTTCTCGCGCCGTTACAGAGTCATAGCGTCGCCAAGCTTCGTCGCTATTGTCAAAATCAATAACTGCGTAGAGTAGCGGTAAAGCTGATAGGCGATCGCTTAATGGCAACCGTTTAAATTGCGTGTAGAGAAAAGTTCCAAGTGGAGTGGGAAGTCGCGGTAAGTCTTGGAAAATGGGAGATTCGACTTCTAAACCGGCTGGAGAATACTGGGAGGAACGAGTCCAAGGCGTAAACGGACTCAGCCCTAATTCCTTTACCAAAGAAAAGATATTTCGGTAAGGATACCAGAAACCATGAATCCCCGCTTCTACAGAGCGCCCCCCTGCGGTCTTCCAGCCCGCCACCAAGCCACCCGGATAGGGGCCAGCTTCTAGAAGGGTTACGTCATAGCCTTGACGCGCTAGGTGGTAGGTAGCCCCCAACCCTGCCCAACCAGCACCAACGACGACTATTTTTGGGGTTTGTGTTTCTGTTGGCATCGCGCACATCTCCATTCTGTTTTCAGGATGACAAGAACCCCACCCGCAACCCTCCCCGTAAGCGAGGAGGGGGCGAAGAGGAGCTTTTCTGTGGGGGCGAACCGATTGAAGGGGTTTTATTACTTACACCTAGCTTCTCAGTTCGTTGAGTTTGGCTCTGATTGTCTCTATTCTTTTACGGTTCACGCCCAAATCCGACTGTCCTAGGCGGGAGGCTGAACGAACGTGGATGATTTTTGCGCTTTCATCGAGATAAAATTCCACGTCATCGACAAACCCCATCAGCGCACTAGTAAATTCCGCGTAGAGGTAATTCTCAGTTTCAGTGATAATTTTGGTTTTCGGGAGGGAGTTGATAACTGTTTTGAGATTAGCGATCGCCTCCGTTGGGGAAGAGTTGTAGGTCAAAGGCTCAATTTTATTCTGGGCATTTTGGCTTTGACTGCTGACACAGTTGGGCGTACTAGGGCAAGGCGCTAGTTGGCCTGACTGGACACCGAGATTAGTGGGTGGTTTTCCGGCAAACACGATCGTTCCTCCTGACAAAGCGGTAGTTGCCCCTATCCAACAGATAGCTGCTAAACATAAGGATAGAGAGATTAGAAGCCAACGCGACCGATTGGAAGTGATATTCATGAATGAATTTTCTATCAATTCGTTACTAGAAGACCTAAAAAATCCTGATGAAACCGTCCGCTATGAGGCTACAGCAGAGCTGTGGCGCGTCTGGTTTCATCAAAAGGGAGCAGTAGGGTTTGAACGGCTTCAGCGATCGCAGGCAATGCTGGAGGCAGGAGAGCTTGCCAAAGCAGAGGCGTTACTCACCGACCTGATTGAGACTCAACCAAATTTTGCGGAAGCCTGGAATAGACGAGCCGTTCTTTACTATATTCTCAGGGAGTACAAAAAGGCGCTCCAAGACTGCCAGATGGTGGTTAAGCTCATCCCGTTCCATTTTGGGGCGCTGCATGGGATGGGGTTGTGCCATATCGGACTGGGGGACTACAGCGCTGCCATTCAAGCTTTTCGACAAGCGCTGGAAATTCAGCCTTACGCCTTAGAAAATCAAAGATTGATTCTTGAATGTACCGCACAGCTGAGCTAAGAATTTAAGCTAAGAACGATTCAGCTACAAGCAACAGCACTTGTCACTCAAAACACCCATACATAAGAAGTTTGGCAGTAAATGCCTCCCTAACGGGGAGGGAATAAACTCCAAAAAAAACCCGGTCGCTGCTAAGACGACCGAGCCAAGATGCTATGCGTTTAATGAAGCTCATTTTCAGGCGATCGCTTGTTACGCCGGGAAGCAACGCCGAATCGGGTCGGTCATCTGTTCCTCAAACAAAGACAATCATTCGCCACGAAGTTTATTCACCGCCACTTTTTTGTCTCAAGTGGTGAACTAGAGCGTTTAACCCCAAGCGGTAACTCTCTGCACCAAAGCCGCTGATTTGTCCAATTGCAATGGGTGCGATATAAGAATGATGTCGGAAAGCTTCGCGTCGGTAAATATTACTCAGATGCACTTCTACAGTCGGAAGGTTAACAGCCGCGATCGCATCCCGTATCGCTACGCTGGTATGAGTATATGCCCCAGCGTTAATTAAAATTCCCTGGTGCTGCCCAACGGCATTCTGAATTGCATCCACTAAGACGCCTTCATGATTTGACTGTAAAGTAAAGACCTTACAGTCGAGCGTTTGCCCTTCTTGTTCTAACAGGCGATTAATCTCATCCAACGTCACAGAGCCATAAATCCCTGGTTCTCGGAGTCCCAATAGGTTTAAGTTTGGTCCGTGCAGCACCAGAACAGTAACTATGCCCAAGGTTTCAGCAGCAACTCAATAGACTAACTACGCCGGCGCGACGATCTCTCATTCACTGGAATTGGAATCAGTTCTGGTTCCGGCTCAGCTTCCGGTCCCAGGAGCGTTTCGATGAGCTTACGTGCCCATTCTTTGAGCTTTTCCAACACATTTTCTATATAGTCCATTGAATTGAAAACTCCTGCAATACAACCAGGATGAGTACTTAACAACAGGGCAAACGTGAGAGTTTATGAATCCTATTGTGGTTAAGATTTATTCTAACCCTAGCACATGGAGAAACAGGTGAGTAATCTCACTATGGATGTGTGTGACCGGGCGGCGTCTATCCGTCTTAAGACACATCCGTCGTTAACTTTTTCTTCAACATTGTTCGCCGCAGTTGGTCAAGGGCAATTGAAGCACTGGCGTACCGAATCGAGTCTCGCTCTCGATTTTGACCCAGATGGTGCTTAAAACTTTCTACCGTGTCATCCGGCCCTGCTAGACCAATATATACTAATCCCACCGGCTTGGTTTCCGTACCACCTCCCGGCCCAGCAATCCCTGTGATACTAAGTCCCCAAGTGGTTGAGAGGCGTGTCTTTACACCCACTGCCATCTGCTTGGCGACCGCGTCGCTCACCGCACCGACTTGGGCTAAGTCTTCTGGATTGACGCCCAAAAGAGAAATTTTCACCGAGTTGTCATAAGAAATGACACCGCCCAAAAAATAATTGGAACTCCCAGCGATACTGGTTAGCATCTGCCCCAATCCTCCACCCGTACAGGATTCTGCCACCGAAAGCGTTTCCCCGGCTTCTTGCAACAAAAAGCCGACAACAGAAGCAAGGGTGTCAGTGTCAGTGCCGTAATAATCCAGCCCTCCTATCTGCCGCAGTTGTTGCGCCACTGGCTCAATTAGTCCTAGCGCTTCCGGTTCTGACGCCGCTCTTGCCGAGACTCGCAGCCGCACCTCTCCGTGAAGGGCGTAAGGAGCAACGGTGGGGTTAGGGAGGTCGAGGAACGGCGCGACTTTTTCAGCTAGAGCCGATTCCGAAATTCCCCAGAACTTTAACATCCGGCTGTAGATGATTTCTTTGCCCCAGCCTTGATTCTTGAGAAAGGGGACGGCGGTTTCCTGCCACATCCGCTTCATTTCTGAAGGGACGCCGGGGAAAGTCAGAATCGTCAGACCCGTGCGGGGTTGCCAGATAATGCCAGGGGCTGTACCGCCTGGATTGGGTAAAATTGAGGCGTCCTGGGGAATGAGCGCTTGTTTTCGATTGCTGGGGGTCATCTGACGCCCCCGCATGGCGTATTTGCAAGTAATGTCTTCGACGATTTCCGGTTGTTCTACCAAGGGAACGCCAAAAAAATCAGCGATCGCTTCCACGGTCAAGTCGTCGGGAGTAGGACCTAGACCGCCAGTAAAGATCAGCAGATGGGATCTCCCAGCAGCAATCTCCAACACCTGCTTGAGACGTCCAGGATTATCTCCCACCACCGTTTGATAGTAGTGGGGGATTCCCAGAGAGGCTAGTTGCTGCGCCAAAAATTGGGCGTTGCTATTGAGAATATCGCCGAGTAGCAGTTCTGTACCAACACAAATAATTTCAGCACTCATGCAAAAGTTTTTTATTTTTTAATTTTGTATTTTTCCTCATTCCTCACTCCTCATACGCGAATTTCGCCAAACTTGCCAGCTGGTATACCCCAACAACAACGTTGCACCCATCGCATAAGCAAGTCCGCTTGGTATTTTAGCCAGAGCCAGGGCTAAACTTCCCACCCAGAGCGTCAAAGCGTAGATAAACAAAACTATCAAACGTTGTGGCAGACCCGCTTGCAGCAGCCGATGATGCAGATGGAATTTATCGCCAATAAAAGGCGAATTGCCACGTAACAGCCGTTGCACAATCACCGCTGACATATCCACAATTGGCACAGCCAGAATCAGGTAAGGCAGTAATACCGCAGTGACAGCAGTGCTTTTTACTAAGCCAATTACGCCGACACCAGCCAGGGTAAAGCCCATAAAATAGGCTCCCCCATCCCCCATAAAAATCTGAGCGGGGTTGAAATTATATCGAAGAAATCCCAATGAGCCACCGGCAAGCGCTGCGGCAATCAGTGCTGCCGCCGGTTGGTTCATAAACAAACTTACAATCAGCATCACCACGGCAGCGATGCCAGAAACACCGGCAGCTAGACCATCTAGACCATCAATCCAATTGATGGCATTAGTCAGACCGACCAGCCAAATGACGGTAATCGGCCAGCTAATTGTGTCTGGCAATGTGACCAGTCCAGCAAAGGGAACGGTGAGGAAGTCAATTTGGACGCCGAGGTGCCAAGCCCAGCTGGCAATGATAATTTGCAGAAACAGCCGCAAGAAAGGCGACAAACTAAACAAATCATCGGCTAAGCCAACCAGGAAAAAACCAAGACCACCCAAGATAACGCCCCAAACTTCTAGGGATTTCTCTGTGCTCAAAGCGCCAAATCCCCCGGTTCCCCAAACAATCAGTAGGGCAATAATGGTGCCTGCAAAGATAGAGACACCTCCCACCCGCACGATAGGATGCTTATGGACTTTGCGCTCACTGGGTAAATCAACCAGTCCCTTTTGGAGGCCAATTTTGTTCACAACGGGTGTTGACCAGAGGACAACACAGGCAGATACGAGAAAGGCAACCAGGTGATACAGCTGGGGGGGCATCTGAAATTAAGTAGGGTACTAGACATCAGAAGGGAGAAATTAAAAAAAGCTGTTAGCTGATTGCTAATCGCTATTGATCTTTCATCCTTCAAAACAATCGTCAGGCAGAGTCTACTACATTTCAGACGGGAAGAGGCAGAGGGGGATGGGGAATTAAGCGGGGGAATGGGGAGTAGGGGCATAGCCGCCCTGACTATGCCCTTACGATTTTTATGCCAAGGCTGGTACGGGAATTGTCAGGTGGGGGTACAGGGGGAAGCGATCGCATAATGCTGCCACTCGCCGCCGACATTCCGCCGCCACTGCTTCCTCTTCTGGATTCAGGAGCCGTTCGGCAATAATATCCCCGATTTCTGTAAATTCACCAGTAGACATCCCGCGCGTCGTCATCGCTGGCGAACCCAGCCGCAAGCCACTGGTTACGAATGGCGACTCTGGATCGAAGGGTACGGTATTTTTATTCGCGGTAATGTTCACTCCGCTCACTAGCTGATCGGCTCTCTTGCCAGTCATGCTGATAGAGCGCAAGTCTACTAGCATCAAGTGATTGTCAGTCCCGTCAGAAACAATCTTGAAGCCGCGTTTTTGCAACTGAGTTGCCAAAGCACGAGCATTTTCAATTACTTGCGCTGAATAAGTTTTAAACGCGGGTTGCAGTGCTTCCCCAAATGCCACCGCCTTAGCGGCAATGACGTGTTCTAAGGGACCCCCTTGAGTACCGGGGAACACGGCTTTATCTAGTTGCTTGCCGAGTTCTGGGTCGCTGGTCATAATTAAGCCACCTCTAGGACCGCGCAGGGTCTTGTGGGTAGTGGTGGTGACGACGTGGCAGTGGGGTAGAGGATTGGGGTGATGACCTGTGGCAACTAAACCCGCAATATGGGCGATATCCGCTAATAGATAAGCTCCGACTTCATCAGCGATCGCGCGGAATTTCTCAAAGTCAATGATGCGCGGATAAGCTGAATAGCCGCAAATGATTAACTTAGGACGGTGTTGTAGCGCCAAATCCCGGATCTGATCGTAGTCTAGCTGCTCGGTTTCCTGACTGACTCCATAGTGGCAAACCTTAAACCACTTCCCCGAGACATTTACTGGCGAACCGTGGGTTAAATGCCCCCCGTGGGACAAATCCATCCCCATAATCGTGTCTCCTGGCTGCAACAGGGTCAAGAAAACGGCAAAATTCGCCTGCGCCCCCGAATGCGGTTGCACGTTCGCGTGAGCTGCTCCAAATAGCTGTTTGGCGCGGTCAATCGCCAATTGCTCAATTTTGTCGATAAAGTCACAGCCGCCGTAATAGCGTTTCCCCGGCAAACCTTCGGCATACTTATTTGTTAATACCGAGCCTTGTGCTGCCAGCACTGCTGCGGAGGTAAAGTTTTCACTGGCAATTAGCTCCAAGTGGGCGCGTTGGCGCTGGAGTTCTTCGTGGACAAAGCTGGCAACGGTAGGATCGGTTTCGGCTAGAAAGTCTAAGTTTGTTTTACTCACAAAGTGAACCCCTAGAAATAGTGTCAGTCTTCCTTTCAAACTTTGATTCGGGTGCGCTTTCGGTCAACGCCATGTCCGCGCTACTAGCCCAGGTCAGTATTTTCGGGAGTCTTCAATCTTAACGCTGTTGGAGTCGTGTCTCTACCCAACTTTTCTGTTAACACTTGAAGCGAACAATTTTTGGCAACCTTTCATCCAAACTAGCTAACCTGGCGCAGTATGCAATTTTGCTGTATTTCTCTCGCCCATTCATAAGGGGCTAGAGGATCTGGAAAAATTTGCTTGACATTTGATCGCCAACCCCGGATAAATTGGGGTTTAGAAAAAGTTGCCCATGATGTTAACCATACCCACTTGGCAACCGATGCGATCGCAAACTGCAAGACTTTAGAGGGATTAGACGCCCATACTGTTGAGATCCCAAAGTTAGGTGCCAAATTTATTTTCTGCCCTCCTCTCTTACCACACGCGCAAAGCGTCGCTTTAGTAACCATCCTCACTCCTACTTTTAGGAGAGGACATTAAGCTGTATGTTAATTTACCATATCTCGCCGAAAACCTGACCTAGAATGGATGCGGGCGAATTAAAGCTCTCGTGGAGGTATTAAATGTTAGTCATTCTTACGGATGAGCAGATACTCTCCCCCAAACAAGTTTGTCAGACCTGTTTACTTGCCGATCAAAGTGGTCAACCCCGCTGGCGTCAGGGGCAGCTCCGCTGCGCTCAAGCGATTCACAAGCTTACCGAAAATCAACCCGATCAATACGAGTGTCTTATGGGCTTCCGGATTGCCAATATTGAGTAATCTCGTTTTGCTCAAGTTTATTTGCTGAAGTTTAAAGCCTGCTGAGGTGCTATCTGCGATTTGGGGCTTAATGGCGATCGCTACTTTCTCTGACAAACAAGAGTGCGCCTACGCTATAGGCTCCTTGTCTTTGATGAGGCACGTCTGACCTAGGGGTGTCCTGGTTGACATCGCATCTGCGTTATCCTGAACTTAGTAATAACTGGCGATAAATATATTATTTCAGGAGAACGCACGATGACTTGGCGTGGTTCAGCAACAGCGAAAGACCGGGTTTTCGCTTGCCTTCCTTATTTACTCCCTTTGCTTTCTGTGCTTCCTTTTGGGGCGTACCTGTTTAGACAGTTTCCTGTCTTAGCACTGATTTTATTGCCGCTACAACCGTTGCTAGCAATTTACAGTATACCGTTTGCCAGTTTAATCATTTTCTTTGTCTTGTTCTTAGGCGTAGTTAGAAACGAAAAGATTAGCCATTTCATTCGTTTCAACACCATGCAGGCACTCCTAATAGACATTGCTCTATTTTTGTGTACTATGGCATTGCAGATTTTGACTCCAGCGCTAGGAACTGGCCTGGTAGGACAAACGCTGTTTAATGTTGTTTTTCTAGGAACGCTTGCTGCCTGCGCCTATTCAGTTGTTCAGTCTGTGATAGGACGTTACGCAGAAATTCCTGGGATTTCAGAGGCAGTTTACAGCCAAGTTCCCTAGTTTCTTGCCGCAGGCAGAATCTTCGTTAGGGCGCGGCTGGTGTGGGACGTGACACAATCGTGTTTTCCATGTGACCGATGCCTTCAATTTCGATGCGAACGCGATCGCCCACCTGCATCGGACCAATCCCTTGAGGCGTTCCAGTCAGCACCACGTCTCCCGGCAACAGTGTCATCACCTGAGAGATGTAAGACACTAGAAAATCGGGCGCAAACACCATCTGATTAATGAGTGCTGACTGCACCGGCTGGGGGTCGTCGTTCAGAAAAGTTTGCAAGCGGGCAGCCGGACTCAACTCACGGACGATCCACGGACCCAAAGGACAAAAAGTATCAAATCCTTTTGCCCGCGTCCATTGAAGATCCTGCTTTTGTAAATCGCGGGCGGTAACATCATTGGCAATGGTGTAACCCCAAATTTTAGTTTGTGCCTCTTCTGGCGTACAGCAATAAACGCGATCGCCAATGATTAAAGCTAATTCGCCCTCGTAGTCCACTCGCTGTGACTGCGGGGGGTAGTGAATTTCTGTCCCCGCTGCGGTTACAGACGTTGGCGGCTTGAGAAATAGTAACGGTTCTTTTGGCACATCCGTCCCCATTTCAGCGGCGTGGCTGGCATAATTTTTGCCCACCGCGATAATTTTAGACGGGGCACAAGGAGCCAGAATTTGATAAGTATCGGGTTCTAACTGCAAATCCGTAGGTTGCCCGTGTAACCAGGGAGGCGCATCAAGCACCTGAACGCCTCGGCTTAGTTGCAATAAACCGTAGTAAGTCTGTCCTTTTGCGGTTCGGACTCGGACGTAGCGCTGCGCCATAATGTTGACTGCTATTTGATTATGCTGATGTGTGGTCTGGACGTTGAGGTGAATTTACCCTGGTAACTTTGTACAATTGATGGACTGGTAGTAAGATTTTAATTCCTTGCTTCTTCATCTTTAGACGCTATAGGCTAGCGAGTTGAGATTTTCAAGGTGCGACTTCCATTCCCAATCCCAAACTTCCTAGTCCCAGTGCTAGAAGAAGCCGTCTTGTCCATAAGGAGATTAACAGCAATGCAGATCGTTTACGAAACTATGTACATCCTCCGTCCCGATTTGACCGAGGAACAAGTAAACTTGGCGATCGCCAAGTATCAGGGTATCTTGAGCGACAATGGGGCACACGACATCGAAATCCAGCATCGGGGTCGGCGGCGTCTAGCTCAAGATATCGGCAAGCATCGGGAAGGCATTTATGTCCAGATGAATTACCAATGCAATGGCAGCCAGATAGCGCCGATGGAACGGGCAATGCGTCTGTCGGAAGAAGTCATCCGCTACCTCACCATCAAGCAGGAAGTGCGCGAACCGAAGCCAGAGCCTGTTGAGGCAGAAGCAGTCAGTTAAGTGCGATTGGGGTGGAGTCTCTCCGCCCTTGTTGAGTCGAAAGGTGGACTTTCATCCCACCCTCCATTCCTTCCCTCACACCAGGGAGGGAATTTTTTTTAATTCGCAATCTGGCAATGAGCCATTGACTCCAGATTGTTATACTGACGTGTGAGACACGGTATTCGACTGAGATTCGTTTTATAAAATGCAGCCTACTGACCCTGCCAAGTTTACTGAGAAAGCCTGGGAAGCCATCATCAAATCTCAAGATGTGGCGCGTCGATTCAAAAATCAGCAGCTAGAGGTAGAGCATTTAACGATCGCGCTTCTGGAAGAAGAAGAAGGGCTGACAAATCGGATTTTGAGTCGAGTCAATGTGGACATCCAGGCGTTAAAGTCGCAACTCGAAGCCTTCACCCAACGCCAGCCCAAAGTCGCTGTCGTTGACCAGTTGTACCTGGGGAGGGGCTTAGATGTTATGTTAGACCGAGCTGAAGCCTCACGAACTACCTTGCAGGACGAATTCATCTCGGTAGAACATCTATTAGTCGGCTTCGTCGAAGATGACCGCATCGGACGCCGGTTGCTCAAAAGCTTCAACTTCGATCGGCAAAAGCTAGAAGCAACGATCAAAGAGGTTCGGGGTACGCAGAAAGTAAAAGACCAAAATCCAGAGGCTCGCTATGAAGCCTTGGAAAAGTACGGGCGCGACCTGACAGAAACAGCCAAATCCGGTAAGTTAGACCCCGTAATTGGGCGAGATGAGGAAATTCGCCGCGTGGTGCAGGTGCTATCTCGCCGGAGTAAGAACAACCCCGTTTTGATTGGGGAACCAGGAGTAGGTAAGACAGCGATCGCAGAAGGGTTAGCCCAGCGCATCATCAACGGCGATGTACCTGAATCTTTGAAGAACCGCCGCCTAATTGCCCTGGATATGGGGAGTCTGATTGCGGGAGCCAAATATCGGGGAGAATTTGAAGACCGCCTCAGATCGGTGCTAAAAGAAGTCATCGATTCAGTCGGTCAGATTGTCCTCTTTATTGATGAGATGCACACGGTGGTTGGTGCGGGTGCCACTCAAGGGGCAATGGATGCGAGTAACTTGCTCAAACCGATGCTGGCGCGGGGAGAACTGCGTTGCATTGGGGCGACGACTCTAGACGAGTACCGCAAGCACATTGAAAAAGATGCGGCACTCGAACGCCGGTTTCAACAAGTCTATGTTAATCAGCCCAGCGTAGAAGACACGGTTTCGATTCTGCGGGGGCTGAAAGAACGTTACGAAGTCCACCACGGCGTGAAGATTACCGATTCTGCCTTAGTTGCCGCCGCCAGCTTGAGCGATCGCTACATCACCGAGCGGTTTTTGCCAGATAAAGCAATTGACTTGGTCGATGAAGCTGCTGCCAAGCTGAAAATGGAGATTACGTCCAAGCCGGTAGAACTAGAGGCAATTGACCGACGGGTGATGCAGCTAGAGATGGAAAAGCTCTCCCTGCAAGGAGAAGGTCAACGGACGGGTTTAACAACCGTTGTGGGTGCCTTCCGTTCTTCTCAAGAGCGTTTAGAGCGTATTGAACAAGAGATTGCCTCCCTGAGCGAAAAACAAGTTCAACTCAGTTCCCAGTGGCAATCAGAAAAACAGCTCTTAGAAGACATTAACGCAGTGAAGGAGGAAGAAGATAAACTCCGGGTGCAAATAGAACAGGCAGAACGCGCCTACGACCTTAACAAAGCTGCTCAGCTGAAGTATGGACGGTTGGAGGTTTTAGGACGCGACCGGGAAGCCAAAGAAGCCCAACTGTTGGAACTGCAATCTCGTGGTGCTGCTTTGCTGCGAGAAGAGGTACGCGAAGACGACATTGCCGAAATTGTCGCTAAATGGACGGGTATCCCAGTCAACCGCCTGCTAGAGTCGGAACGGCAAAAGCTACTCCAGCTTGAATCTCATCTCCACGAACGGGTGATCGGTCAGCAAGAAGCCGTTGCCGCCGTTTCTGCTGCTATCCGTCGCACCCGCGCAGGGATGAAAGATCCTAGTCGCCCGATCGGTTCTTTCCTGTTCATGGGGCCAACAGGGGTGGGCAAAACCGAGCTAGCCCGTGCCTTAGCTCAGTTCCTGTTTGACAGCGAGGAGGCCCTGGTACGGATTGATATGTCCGAGTACATGGAAAAACACGCTGTCTCTCGCCTCGTAGGTGCCCCTCCAGGGTACGTCGGTTACGAAGAAGGCGGTCAACTGTCTGAGGCAATTCGCCGTCGCCCCTATTCGGTCGTGCTGCTGGATGAAGTGGAAAAAGCCCACCGCGATGTGTTCAACATCTTGCTGCAAGTGCTGGATGATGGAAGAATTACCGATTCCCAAGGCAGGACGGTAGATTTCCGGAATACGGTGATTGTGATGACAAGTAACATCGGCAGCGAGCATATTCTCGATCTGGGGGGGAACGAGGACCAGTACGAATTGATGCAGAAGAAAGTAACGGATGCTTTGCGATCGCATTTCCGCCCCGAATTCCTCAATCGCGTGGACGACATTATTCTCTTCCACCGGCTGGAACGTTCGGAACTGCGCCAGATTGTTAGTATTCAAATCAAACAGATTGAGAAGCTGCTAGCCGATCAAAAAATCACCATCGAACTCTCGGCATCTGCCCAAGACCACTTGGCGGAAGTTGGCTACGATCCGATCTATGGTGCCCGTCCTCTCAAACGCGCCATTCAGCGTGAATTGCAAAATACCCTCGCCACAGCGCTGCTAGAAAATACCTTCGTGAGTGGCGACACCATCTTGGTTGATTGTGTGGACAATACGCTGACTTTCAGCAAAAAACAGTCCCTCAGCCTCCTTGAAGCTCAAATCATTTAACAATCATCAGTAGAGACGTTGCCTCTAAACGTCTCTACTGTTAGTCTGAAAGCAATACAACAGCCAAAATTGATGCGACAACGCCAAGAACATATCCGTGGACTTTACTGTAGCCATTTGCACATATAACGGTGCAGAACGTCTGCCCGAAGTTCTAGATCAACTGCTTCATCAAGTTGGTACAGAGGATATTGACTGGGAAGTGCTAGTTGTTGACAACAACAGCAATGACGATACTGCTGCTGTCGTTGCTCGCTATGCAACCAATTGGCGTCAAGATAGCCAGTTGAGGTATATTTTTGAAGCCAAACAAGGCGCTGCCTATGCGCGATATCGAGCCGTACAGGAAGCTAGAAGCAGCGACTTGATTGGATTTTTGGATGATGATAATCTACCAGCAGATAACTGGATAGCCGAAGCTTATCGCTTTGGTAGCGATCGCCCTCAAGTGGGAGCCTATGGTGGCATTATTCATGCCAAACTCGATGAACTACCACCCCCCTACTTTGAGCAAATAAAAGGGTATCTTACTATCTATAACCGAGGTGCAACGCCTTTTCACTACAAGCGTTCCGATAAACCGCGCCGAATTCCTGCTGCACCCGGTTCAGTCATCCGGAAGCAGGCATGGCAAGACGCCGTTCCTCCTCCAGAAAAACTCCTAATACCTGGCAGAGACGAGAAAACAATGGCTGCCGGAGAAGATGCCGAAATAATGTTCTATATTCAAAATAGTAAGTGGGAAGTTTGGCACAATCCCAAAATGGAGATTTGGCATCATATTCCCCCATATCGATTAGAACAAGCCTATCTACTCAGACTGGCTCATGGATATGGCCTTTCCAATCATCTCACGCGAGTCACTCGGTTTTATCGATGGCAGCGTCCCTTCCTACCTTTTTTGATACCATTTTTTACATTACGCAATAGCTTAAAGGTATTAATTTACTACCTAAAAAATAAAAATTCTCTACCCAATAATATTGTGCAAGCTTGTGAATTTCAGTCCCAATTAGGGCAACTTTATAGCCCTTTTTTAGTAATATATAAAAAAATGCCAGTTAAAGGTTTCATTAACGTAAACGCAAATTTTGAACAAAGTCAATGAAGATAGCATACGCTACTCACTATGACATTTTTAATAGCCGTACTTGGCCTCGCAACTTAATTGGGCACTGTGGGACTAATTACTACAAAGCGAAAGCTCTGGAAAGGCAATTGGGATCGATAGAGTATATTGGTCCTCTTGAGGAGATGTACTCCCCCTCTTTAAAATTATTATCTAAGGCAAAGAATCGCTGGCATAAGCATATATCTAAACAAATATATTTTTCTTGGGCAGAACCCGTTGTTAATCAAGGATATGCATCCCAAATTGCCCAAAAAATTCTCCGAGCTAATCCCGAAATCGTTTTATGTCCAGACATCAATTTAATTTCTTATCTTGACTGTAAGCAACCCACTGTAGTTTGGACAGATGCTTCTTATGCTGGATTGATGAACTTTTATACTGAGTTTAGTAACCTGTGTAGCGAGACCATCCAGCAATTAACTACTATGGATAAACTTACTTTAGATAAATGCAGTTTAGCTATATTCTCCTCCGACTGGGCTGCTCAGACTGTAATTAATACTTACCAAGTTGACTCTTCTAAAGTCAAAGTGATTCCGTCAGGAGCAAATGTTGAGTGTGATAGAACCTTAGACGATATCAAGGAGATTATTGAATCTCGACCCTTGGATAAATGCAAGCTCCTGTTTTTAGGCGTGGATTGGTTTAGAAAAGGTGGGAACATAGCTTTAGAAGTAGCTAGCAAATTGAATAAAAGCGGATTGAATGTTGAATTAACAATAGTTGGATGCCAGCCTTTTAAAGATAGTTCTCCTCCTGATTTTGTTGTTAATCTTGGCTTTATTAGTAAATCAACAGCGGCGGGATTAAATAAAATTAGTAAGTTGATAGCTGAATCTCATCTATTAATTGTGCCTTCACAAGCAGAAGCTTATGGCAACGTCTTCTGCGAGGCAAACTCCTATGGAGTGCCTTGTATATCTACCAATGTAGGCGGCATACCAACAGTAATCAAAGATGATGTAAATGGAAAAATTTTTTCAATAACCGGCAGCATTCAAGAATATTGCACCTATATTTATACTTTGTTTAGAAATTATGGAGCTTATAAAAAGTTAGCTTTATCTTCATTTAATGAGTATCAAACTCGTTTAAATTGGTCAGCAACAGCCCAGTCAGCACAAAAACTGTTTATGGACTTAATTAATTAATTATAATTACTCTTTATGAAGCTCGCTTATGCTACAACTTATGATGTCTTTAATAGCTTGACTTGGACTAAGTCTCAATTAGGACTGTGTGGTGCTGGAGCCAGCATAGCAAAAGCTTTAAAAAATCAATCTATTGACCTGGAATACTTTGGACCTTTAAATAAGAAAAAATCGGTAATTACTAAAGCGAAGTGGAGTTTATATCGAAACTTTTTTAAAAAAGATTACTACCGCTGGGCAGAGCCATTAGTGCTTAAGGATTATGCATATCAGATATCTGAAAAACTATCTAAATTTAACTCAGACATAGTGCTTTGTCCGGAAAATGCAGTGCCGATTGCTTATCTGGAATGTAAGCAACCAGTCGTCCTGTGGACAGATTCAACACTGGCAGGTTTGATTGATTTTTATCCTTATTTGAGCAACTTGTGCAAGGAAACCAAAGAAAATATATATTTAATGGAACAATCTGCATTGAATAAATGCGAGTTAGTAATTCTCGCGTCCGAATGGGCTGCTCAAACAGCCATTGATATCTATGGAATTAATCCTTCTAAAGTAAAAGTAGTTCCTTGGGGAGCTAATGTAACATGTAAGAGAACAATTGATGATATTGACAATGCTATAAAAGCAAGAAGTACAAATCCTTGCAAATTATTATTTATTGGTGTGGAGTGGCTTAGAAAAGGAGGGAGTGTTGCTCTGGAAGTTGCTAGAGAACTAAATCGAATGGGTCTAAAAACTCAACTTCAAGTAGTTGGATGCCAGCCGAAGATTAATGAGTCTGAACTCAGTTTTGTTAGCCTTAAAGGATTTATTGATAAATCAACGACTGAGGGTTTAAATGAATTTAATAGACTAATGGCTGAATCCCACTTTCTAATTTTACCTACTTTAGCAGACTGCTCCCCCCACGTTTTAATTGAAGCAAATTCGTTTGGAGTACCTTGTTTAACCACAAATACTGGTGGTATACCAACTATCATTAAAAATGATTTTAACGGGAAAACTTTTGAAGTAGATGCTAATATTGCTGATTATTGTAACTATATTGTATCCAAACTAGAAAATTATAGTGACTATGAACGCTTAGCTGTCTCATCATTCAACGAGTATCAAGATAGACTTAATTGGAATATTTCTGCTCAAGCCGTAAAAAAACTATTAATTGAGTTAAGAAAATAGAACATATTTCTATTTTTTTCTGAATTTTTGGAAAATTATACTCCGATGAGTAGAAATGCTAGCTTTTAGAGCTTTATTAAAAAAATAGAAACTTGTAAAGCTTTTTAGTCTTCAATAGCTTAAAGTTAAGTTTCTACTAGTATAGGTAAAGTTAATAATACTAATTTTTTAACCAGCCAAGGAGATATTTTTATGACGAGCATAAACAAATCTAAAATTTCAGGCGAAGAATATATATCAAAAGACCGGCTCATTAGCTACTATAACCAGGCACGTCTCATCAGAGGTTTAGGACAGCAAGTTAACAACATCCTTGAAATCGGGATTTTTAATTCACTTTTTACAGAAATGCTCAAGCGGGGTGGATACAACCCACATTCCGCCCTTTGAAGTGTCACATTGAGAATTTAGCCGCATAATTTTCTCAAGGCTGTAGCAAAGGGGGTGCAGGATTAACAGCGAGTTGATTGTCCAGAACCTGGACCATTTGGGCATCGTTGCCGGATTGGTAGACGAGTTGGAGATTGTTGAGCAGGTGAATCAACACCTAGGTGAAGATGCACGAGAGCAGATTAGTCCAGGCTTGGTAGTGAAAGCGATGATTTTGAATGGATTAGGGCTGGTTTCTGCGCCGTTGTACTTGTTCGAAAAATTTTTTGTGGGGAAAGCGACGGAACATCTGTTGGGAGAAGGAGTCCTACCAAAGCATCTCAATGACGACCGATCAGGACGAGTCCTCGACGCGCTGTATTTAGCTGGATTAAGCCAATTGTTTGTGACCATTTACTTGGTAGCTGTTCGCAAGTTTGGGATCAAACACAGCAGTGCCCATTTCGATTCAACTTCACTTTCGGTAGAAGGGGAGTATTTGCCACAGCCACGGGTTGTAGAAGGGATTTCACCAATTCCTGTTCACATCACCTATGGCTACTCCCGAGACCGCCGACCCGACCTGAAACAGTTTGTGATGAATCTGGTGTGTTGGAGCGATGGAGATATCCCTGCCTTTGTTGAGTTAGCCGATGGCAATCAGTCTGATAAAACCCACTTTGTTGGGTTGATGCAGGCATGTAGGTCCCAGTGGAACTTTGAGGGGTTGTATGTGGCTGATTCTGCCCTCTACAGTGAAGACAATCTGCACCAGTTGTCAGGGTTACGGTGGCTGACTCGTGTGCCGTTAACGCTCAACTGTGCATCCGATTTAGTCAACCAGTTGTCAGAGTCTGCCTTCCAGCCCACGGAACTGGAAGGGTACCGGATTGCCAGTATGTGCTGCGACTACGGCAGTGTCCAGCAGCGCTGGTTTGTGGTCGAAAGCCAGGAGCGGAAAAAGGCTGACCTCAAAAAGTTAGAGAAGAATTTGGCAAAGGCGAAAACTTACGAGCAATCGCGATTGCGACAATTATGCACTCAGGAATTCGCGTGTGAAGCAGATGCTTTAGCAGCTCTCAAGAAGTTGAACAAACCTTAACGTGGCATCAACTGGAGGGAATTAGGGTCAAGCAAAAGGCGCACTATGAGAAACAGGGTAAACCCAAACGAGACACTCTTCCTAGTCGCATTATCTATTGCCCACAAGCATTGTTAACCCTGAACTCAAGCGTTGTGACAATACATCAGCATAGGACTTACGCAGGCACACTAGATATAGCGGTATAGGAGCTGACGCTCCCTAAGCGAAAAAAGACAGACAAATGTGCTAACCTCTCTTTCGAGGTAGAGATTTAAGAGGATGTTTGAGAAGTAACAAAACATACCAGTAGATAGAAAAGCTTCCTGGGGTTTAGGCTGAATCATATCAAAATCCAAACAGCCCTCCAGGAAGTCATGAATTTAGCCTACGCGACAGATCTAACCCTTGAACAATACGAATTGTTTGAATCCCTCCTCAGCCCCGCATCCAACAACGGCAGACCTCGCAGCGTCAACTTGATGTTGGTGTTGCAAGCCCGAATTATATGTGCTGGTTACAGGTTGTCTTGGCGACTCTTACCCAATGATTATCCACCCTATTCAACGGTGTACTACTACTTCCGCAAGTGGCGCTTCGGACGGGAGTTGGAAGCGCATTCACGATCATCTCGTTCAATGGGTCAGGGTTGATGCCAATTGCAACAGCAACCCAACCGCGGCGAGTCTGGATTCCCAAACCGTTCCTACTTCTGTCATGGTTCACCAAGCCGTTGGCTATGATGGCAGCAAAAAAATTAAAGGTCGCTTTCCGCTTTACTCTGGTTGACACATTGGGATTGTTGATTGTCGTGCAGGTGGTTGCAGCCAGTGTGCCCGAACGAGAAGGAGCCAAGCAATTGCTCGCAACGTTGAACCAAGAACGTCACCGGGTTCCTCAACTGACTCGAATTTGGGTCGATGGTGGGTTTTCGGGAGAAGCGTTTCTACATTGGGTCATTGATACCTTCCGTTGGATTTTAGAGGTGGTTCTGCGACCGGAGGGCGCTCAAGGATTCGTCCTACTTCCTAAGCGTTGGACTGTTGAACGCACTTACGGTTGGCTGCATTGGTGTCGTCGCTTAAATGTCGATTATGAGCGAATCCCAGCTTCCTCAGAAGCGTTCATTTATATCGCCATGATCCGACTGATGCTACGCAGACTTGCCTGACCCTTTTTGTACTCTCTCCGTCTTTCCAAACATCCTCTAACGTCAGGTGTCATTTACGAAGCTAGATTAACGTGAGTTCGGGATAAAAAAGGGCGGAGCAGATACGCTGAAAGTGCTGAGTTCTCAAGTATCTACCCGCCCATGCTTAGTTTAGAAGCTTTGTTTTGCCACGTCGATGATT
>NZ_JAMPKE010000052.1:0-25500 GCF_039961955.1 Trichocoleus sp. DQ-A1 | reverse complement strand
GGATGCGACCATTTTTGACGGTTTGAGTAGATGCACAAATGGGACAGACGGGCATAAGAGGAAAATATCACAAAGAAACTCTTCTTCTCCATCATTACATCTTGGGCACTACCGTACAGAGTTTAGTGCTTGGGAAACGATCGTTATCCGAATTAAAGACAATGGAATTGGCATTGCTGAAGAAATGCGATCGCGTTTATTCGACCCATTTTTTACGACAAAGCCTATAGGTCAAGGCAGCGGGTTAGGGTTATTGACGACTTATGAGATTATAGTAGAAAAGCATAAAGGTCAACTGTCGTGTCATTCATTCCCCGGACAGGGTGCAGAGTTTACGATTGAAATTCCAGTACATCTTGTGAAGACCACATAGGCTTAAACGAAGCCGAAAGCGGAAGAGACGCTACGCTCAACTTTTTTAGTCACCAATTTATCTTCGGTTGGAGGCTCGAAATGTCAAGCAAAATTTTTTAAATTTCTTAAGATTGGTGATGTAAATGGCGTTCCTGTGGAGGAACCCGTCCTGACGGCTGATTGAATGGCAACGTGACGATAAATGTTGTGCCAATACCGACTGCACTTTCTACTTGAATCTCTCCCCGATGTAAATCTACACACATTTTGGCAATAGAAAGACCTAATCCGGTTCCTTGAATTGGTCCTACATTGCTACAGCGATGGAAGGTTTCAAACAGGCGTTGTTGATCTTTTAAAGGAATACCAATTCCTTCATCTTTTAAGCGAAAAGTAGCTTCTCCGTTTTGGAAAACTAAATCAAAGTAGATATTGCCACCTTGGGGCGAATACTTAATCGCGTTGGAAAGTAAATTAGTGAAGATATGCCGCAGCAAGACTTCATCCATTTCAACTTGGGGGCGTTTCCCTTGACAGGTAAAGATAATGTTGTGCTGTCTAGTAGCACAAGCTTGTAAAGTTGCTGTGAGATCCCAGCAAAATTTTTCTAAATCGAGTCGTGCGGGTTTAAACTGAAGTCCACCTGCCTGAGTTTGACCCAAGATCAATACCTCATCTAATAGGTGGAGCATATTGCCGATGGCACCTTCAATCCGCTCGAAGTATTCATTTCTCTTCTGTTCGGTTAAGCTCTGATTGTAGGCTCGAAGTAACTCCGCAGACATCCGAATTGTCGTCATGGGAGTGCGGAACTCATGGGAAACGATGGAAACGAAGTTTGATTTGAGTTGGTTGAGTTCTCGTTCCTGTTCCAGGGCTTTGAGGATTTCTGTCATTGCGAGTTTGCGATCGCTAATATCTCTGCCTTCCACAATCAGCAACACCACTTTCCCCGTTTCGTCCGTCAAGGGCTTTAAGGAAAAATCAATCCACAGCATCACATTCAATTCGCCCTGTACCTGGATCTCATGACGGACAAAATGACCGTTCGCGGCGTAGGCGATCGCATTTTTCAACCAATCCTGGCTTTCCTGGCAATAACTCCAACATTTTGTCTGCCAGATCAAGTGACCAACATAATCTTCTAATTGAAGACCGCTGAAGTTAAGAACTGTTTGGTTAACTTCCAGGATCTTTCCTTCTGGTGTCAACAACCCCATTAATTGAAATGTCTGTTCAAAAATCCCTCGGAAGCGTCGTTCGCTTTCGTGCAGCTGCTTGAGAATTTGTCCGCGTTCAATGGCGTAGCGGATCGTCCGCACTAGCAATTGCATTGTAATTTGATTTTTGACGAGATAATCCTGTGCCCCTGTTGCCACCGCTTGTAGGGCAAGTTCCTCATCATCAAACCCGGTCAGCACCACAATGGGGATATCTGGTGCAGCTATCCGGAATTGTGCTACTGTGTCCAATCCATCCGAGTCAGGAAGAGAAAGATCCAATAAAGCAACATCCCAGGAATCAGCGCTACAAGCATCAATTGCGTCGCCCAGCCGCTCAACGTGTACTAATTGCCATCCCTCCTGATTTGAGCGCGAGAACAGTTGGCGTAGCAAGTTGGCATCGCTGGGGCTATCTTCCACTAGGAGGACTTGAATCGGCGTTTTGTACATAACTGGGGTTACTCTAGTGGGAGTCTTACTGCTGCCAGCCAGAAATCATTGATCAATTGCACAATCCGAATAAATTGCTGCATATCAACCGGCTTCGTTACGTAGCAGTTGGCACTGAGGTTATAAGACTTAAGTACATCCTCTTCATCGGCTGAGGTGGTGAGAACGACAACTGGGATACGTTTAAGATCGGGGTCTGATTTGACTTCCATGAGGACTTCTCGCCCATCCATCCCTGGTAAATTGAGATCGAGTAAAATCAGGTCTGGACGTGGAGCATTGGCATATTCACCTTCCTGTCGCAGAAATTCCATTCCCGCCTCGCCATATTCAACCCAGTGCAGGTTGTTAGCAATCTTAGCTTTTTTAAATTCTCGGATGGTTAAATTCGCATCGCTGGGAGAGTCTTCAATCAGCAAAATTTCCACGGATCGGAAGGTATAGCGGCTATTCATGCGAGTTCGTGGCTTCTAAGAGTGAAGGGTCAGGCGTGAGGGGAATGGTAAAGTAAAATGTCGTTCCTACTCCTGGTTGCGATTCGGCCCAGATGCTTCCACCGTGACGCTCGACAATTTTTTTGCACATAGCCAGACCAATGCCAGTACCAGGAAACTCTCGACGGGTATGAAGACGCTTGAATATCTCAAAAATGCGATCGAGATACTGTGGCTTGATACCAATTCCATTATCACGTACCGAAAAAAGCCATTCCCGATCTTTTAACTCCGCTGTAATGTGAACTTGGGGCGGTTCCTCACGGCGGAACTTAATGGCGTTGGCGATTAAATTTTGAAATAACTGGAGCCATTGGGTTTTGTCACCGTTTACTTGGGGCAGAGGGTCGTGGGTGATGGTGGCGTTACTTTCTGCGATCGCGACTTGCAAATTGTTTATCGCCTGAAGCAACACCTTCTCCCCATCAATGGAGACAAACGCTTGAGTTCGAGTGCTGACGCGGGAATAGGCGAGCAAGTCTTGAATCAACTGCTGCATCCGCGTTGCACCGTCTATTACATAAGCCATATATTCCTGTGCAGACTCATCCAGACTGTTTTGATACTCCTGCACTAACAGTTGGGTATAACCTGACACTGCCCGTAATGGCTCTTGCAAATCATGGGAAGCTACATAAGCAAACTGCTCTAGTTCTCGATTGGAGCGCTGCAAGTTGGTTGTGAGTTGCTCCAATTTCCGCTCTGCTTCTAACCGTTCCGCAATCTCAGTTTCTAAAGCAGCGTTTGTCTGAGCAAGTTTTTCGGTTGCTAGGATGCGATCGCGAATTTGCTTTCGCAACAGAAAGTAAATCGCAATCAGTAGGCTGAAACTCAACAAACCGCCAATACAAACAACCAGAATGGTATAACGAACGCTTCTATTTGTTGCCGCTGCGCGACGCTGCAATAACATTTGCTCTTCTTTTTGCATTGCAGCCAGTAGCTCTTTAATTTTCTCGTATATCGCTGAGTTCCTATCTGTAAAGGCAATTTGAGCGTTCCTGTCTTCTCCTAAATTCCGCTGTCGCAGCTCAATGGATTCTTGCAGCCCCTTCAGTTTTTCGGCAATCAGAGGTTCGAGGAAAGCGAGCCTCTGCTGTTGGAGAGGGTTATCAGCCGTTAATGTCCGAAGGGTTGTGAAGCCCCGGTTACTTTCTTGAATGCCCTGCCGGTAATTGATCAGGTAAGTGTCTTTTCCCGTGATGATGTAGCCTCGCCTTGCTTTTTCGGCACTGTTGATTCCCGAAAGGGTATGCTCGATCTCTTCCCGGACTTGATAAGTGTGATCTACCCATCTAGAGTTATTCAACAGCCTTTGGACGCTCCAGGAGAAAGTGACACCGACGCCAAACAACAAAAGCAGCGCCAGAGTAAATCCACCGCTAACCATTTTTTCTGATGGTTCTTTCATGCCTGTTTTTTCTTTCGAGCGATTGACTAGTGCAATTGGCAACGCTGGGAATAGGGAGCGACTGAGTTTCCGTCCCAACGAAGGCTCAATCTCTTTGAGCAGATGAAGATGACCTAGAAATACTATAAACAACTAAAAAAAATCTAGCAGTCGATAGATTCATTTGAACAACACCCACTTAGGGAACAAGCCGGACGCGAATCGCTAAACCTTGCTACAGAAAAAAGCGGGCAGATTTTCATCCAACCGCTTATCTCTTAGTGGAGAATAGATTTTGCTTGCGTGCGTAGCTTGTGAGAGATTGGCAGCACGCACAAGCGCGATCGCGTACCCAAAAATTAGCCGTTCCGCACTCAGTCGTTCCTTATGGAGCAAGTCCCGCAAACTTTAACAAGTCAACCATCTTGAAGTCGTGCTTTTGCCCTAAAACTGGCTTCCACTTGGGGTCTTGCCGAAGATAGGATTTGCGATCGCCTTGTAGCAGACCGATGAACACCTCCGCAACAATGCGTCCGCCGACAGGCCCCAGTGTCTTGCCTTGCGCTCTCAGCTCCGCTTCCTTCAAAATATAGAACCACAAGGGTGTTCGCTTGTCGAATCCCAAATCTTTGAGGTCGCGCAGATCGGATGGACTCAGAGGCTCGATTTCCATCGCTCTGGCTACATCCTGACCAGACGGCAAGCTGAAGGTGAGGTGACGCAGCAGATTGCGCTGCGCCAGCGACCGGATTGGCTCTTCTTGTCCTGGCAAACCGGGTGCTGGAAAAGGCAGCGTGAATAATGCACTTGAGAGTTTAGGATCGATCTTTTTGTTGGGCTTGACTTTTCCGTTTTTGAAATCAAAGAAGGTATCCCAGTCAACAAATCGTCGGGGTGCGCGTTTCCCACCGCGCAGGTCATCCGGGTCACAAAGATTAGGGTCTAAACTGAAATTGAAAATTGGTGCCCTAAACTCTGGCATATCCTGAGTGCCATGATTGGCGATGTATCCCGGTCTGACTTGGCTGTGACCGAAGCGATAGGCAGCGACCGAGAACTCAACTGGGATAAATGGCTGGTTGCGCCAGTTGTAGAACCGCCGACCTTTTTTCAGAATGTCATCCACCAAATCCTGTCCTACGGTTGTGGGCAGGAACTCATGCACGATAATCCACTGGTAGTGCCAGCGAACTAGCTTCTGTGCCTCGGTGAATGCATCATTCGGATCTTTGATTCCACTATCGATGACGTAATCCACAACATGATTGTGGAATTTCAGAAATGCCAATTGCATCTGAGAAATAATCGTGTTCTCATCATTCCTTGGGTCGCCGATGAGCGCCATATTTTGGCTATTTCGAGGGAGATCGTCCTTCGACCCTTCCCCACCCAATTTCTCAATCAGGAACTTGATGCCTCCCGTTGTTTTGTCATACAAGTGAGGACTGGCTGCACGACCCGAACCATAAACGTTATCTAGCTCTAAGAAAGGCGTTCGGAAATTTTCAATAGATTCCGGGTCATTTTGTCGCTCAAGGCTAGAGGTGGAATCGAAGGTCATATCATGATCTAGAAACTGCCCCAAAAAAGTGAACCCTGCGGTCATATTGGGGTTATCGGTGTTGCTAGGACTTCCAGGTACGGGGTCTGTTGAGTTTAAATTGTCTCCTGCATCCATCAAACCGCCTGGTTTCCCAAGCTCCATCAGCCTCTGGCGCACTGATTTGGAGTCACTAGCAAAGGGAGGCAAGGACGGGAATAGCCGACCAAACTTTCCTTGATCGTAAGCAGTGGAGCGGGGTGGAACTTGGTCTCTTAGATAGAGTTGTCCGTGTCTAGTCATTATGTTTCCTCCTTGTTGATTACCGTTTTATGTGGCGCTGGTTTTGACCTCTACCTCGATCGAAATTTCTGTTTTTCTTGCGTCCAGATTCCACAAAATTGAATTTTCAGTGTTTCTAATCGCCTAAGTTTTTTGAAAAATCACGATCTGATTATCGATTTAGGAAGAGGTCGCAAAATTCGGGTTCCTCAAAATCAATTTGGAATTTACCCTACTTATCAGTAATTTAAAAAAAGGGGATTTATGAAACTGGTATCTAGTTAGACGATTTAAAATTGCAGATTGTGAAAGATTAGATAGTAATTAATTTCGGCAATTTAAATCGGCAATCGTAAAATAAGATGGTACTGATCTCAGCCGATACTAATTTTCAGGTTGCCAGCCAAATCTCTTTGCTTTACAGATATAACCTTTGCTGAAAGTTTCTTGCCAGTCGCTTATTTTTGGTAACTCAGTTGAGTGTCAGTCGATTGGGCGACTTGAAAATTTTTTAATATTGTGCTAGCAAAATCAAGCAATTGGGCGCGATCGCTACCAGGTAAATTTAAGTACGAACTAATGTATTGAGCTGTACTCGCATCTAGGCGCACTTGCGATCGCGCAATTTACTCTGCAATTAAGTAATCAGTTTCCTAGCAATCAACCACTTACAAAAGGCATATTTGTGGTAGCAAACTTCGGGCGGCTAATCTGCAACCAGACTGATTACTCCCTGGAAATCAGCCACCATAATGTGACAGTTAGTAGATAAAGAAATATTAAGCAGGAGTCAAACTTTGAGCGATCAATTGAAGAAAGGCGACAAGGTTACATGGAAGACTTCACAAGGTGAAACCAGCGGCACTGTGAAGAAAAAGCTCACTTCACCCACAGATATCAAAGGACACCACGTCGCCGCATCCAAAGATAATCCTGAATATCTAGTTGAAAGCGAAAAAACTGGGAAAGAAGCTGCTCACAAGCCTGAATCCCTCAAGAAAGAGGAGTAATGCTGAATTATGAATAATGATGTGAAATCAGCCATCGACGAGTTTCACAGCGTTGTTAACATGACTCCGCAGGAACTTGAGTCCTGGCTTAAAACTGAAGATTCTAAAGCTGTTGGGCAGAAGGATGGAGAGGAAGAATCAACAGGTCACAAATCTGGTAAGCGTATCATCGAACTGTTGCACAAGAAGAAGGATGAGTACAGCGAAGATGACATATCGCACATTAAGAAAGTGATTAGTTACGTCCACCGCCACAGCGCACAGCAGCCGTCAGGCGATATAGAACACACGCGCTGGCGCTACTCACTGATGAATTGGGGTCACGATCCGCTCAAGTGACTGTAGTTTTACCAAGAAATTGCAAAAACTCTCTCCAATTTCCCAAAAAAATTTCTCGTTTCTTACGCCTGGAAACGAGAACCTACAACTAACAGCACCGACATAGAATTGCAGCGATACGCTTAGCGCGTATCGCTTCGAGTGTTAAAACCATTTTTTCTATAAATGCCTGCTACAAATAAATGCTCATGAGCTGTAACGAGAAAACAATTACCAATTACCCTTTAGTTCATGTTGTAGCCACAGATACAAATGGTAGAAGTATCGCCCAGGATGCCCGCCAGATAACTTATTCGTGAACTGTGCCATCCGGGAGGATTGCACCCGTTAAGATTGCTTGTTGCCAATCAGAGTCTTCCAGGTAGGCTCCCCGTAGGCTAGCACCAGTCAAGTCGGCTCCCCGCATTTCTGCGACATTCAAGTTAGCTCCCCACAAATAGGCTCCCCGCAAACTTGCTTCACTTAGGTTGGCTTCACGCAAGCTTGCCATATTTAGGTTTGCTCCCGTCATGTCAGCTTCACTCAAATTGGCTTGACTCAAGTCTGCTTTACTTAAGTTGGCTTCACATAAGTCTGCTTTGGCAAGTGAGGAGTGATTTAGATTGGATGCGTGCAAATTTGCTCTAGATAGAATCGTTACACGCATTTGGGCTTCAGACAGATTTGTGGCTGCTAGGTTGGCACCACTCAGATTAGCTCCATTCAGTTTGGTCTCGCTGAGGTTGACGCCATCCAAGTCTATGCCATTGAGATCGACGCCATTTAAGTAAGCTCCTCTCAGGTGTACGCCGTTGAGTATCGTTCCTCGCAGCAATGCGCCGCTCAATCTGGCTCCACTCAGATTTGCCCAACTTAGGTTAGCATCCACCAAGTTAGCCGACCGCAAGTTTATCCCCCGCAGGTCCGAACCGCACAGGTTAACTCCGCGCAAGTTTGACAAACGCAGATTTACTGATGTCAGGATTGCACCACTTAGTTTTGCTCCGACCAGCACCGACTTAACGAGGACAGCTCCTCTTAAGTTGGCTTTTGTCAAGTCTGTCTCGATGAATCGTGCTTCGTTGACTTTGGCAAAACTCAGATCGGCTCGATGCAGGCAGGCTCCACTGAAGTTTGCTCCGATTAGGACTGCGCGACTAAGGTTTGCCGCTGATAGATAGGCTCCTGAAAAGTCTGACCCTGATAGATTGGCTCTTTCCAGGTTTATCCCTATAAGATTTTCGCCGCTAAAATCTCTTTGTCCTTCTTCATAGCGCTGTTTCAGTTCTTGTGCATCCATAGGATTTCTCCAGATTCACTTACAGATAACTTGTCTATTTTTAGAGTTCCCAAATATATCGCCAAAAATGCATTAACTTTTGGGTCATTTTTTGATTTAAGTAGTTTAAATTTTATGAATTTTTTTACATAAAAATTAAGACAATGCGATCGCATTGTTAGTGGCTCAATTCTCTTTACTGAAGCGAACCGAGTTTTGCCACTCTAGATGCGATCGCTCTCTTTCCATTGCCAAGAGCAAGTCGCGGACTACAGCCCCGAACTAAATAGGCTAAAAGCTAACATCCGTTGAAACGGGTTCAACCGCTTACCAGTAAGCTAAAGCTTACTTTAGCTTCTCGTCGAAATTGATTTCTAGGCTCGCGTCAGTGCGATGAGATTACTCAAAGGATGCGATCGCTCAAAACGGAATATCATCGTCGTAGTCAATCTCATTGGAAAATGGATCGAACGAGTTGGGCTGAGGATTTTCTGGTGCTGTTTGCAGGTCGATCCAACGCTTCGCCAACTCCAGTGCTTCTGCCTCGGTTTTGGCATTATGGACGGGAATCAGGCATTCTCCACCAGCACTCCAAACCTGAACGCAGAATACTGGTCGTGCTTCAATTAGCCAACCCCTGTAAATTTCTGGTGAACTCATAGCTGATACCACCCAGAGCGATTTTATTGATTATTTTGCTAACCTATCGCGCTCACTTTCGATATAACCGAAAAAAGGCTATTTTTAAAAACTAACACGTTCGCTTCACCGAAAGTGAGTTTTCGGGGAGTTTGTGTAGTATTTTTTGAAAAAAGTCATTTTTGTCATTTCATCCAATGAGACAATTCCTCACTCAAGTCTTTCGCCGAATAAAATTCCAGACGCGCCTGATAGTAGCCATTGCCCTGATGGTTCTGGCTACTCAGCTAATCGCAGCGCCAGTAAATGCTACAGGCGTTTATCAAATTCCCAATTTAGCAGCAGGCGATCGCAACTGGATTCTCGATAAAGCTGAAATTCTCAGTCGCCTTACCGAAGGTCAAATTAACACCGAGTTGGATAAATTAGCCAACGACACAGGCAATCAAGTCCGATTTGTGACCATCCGCCACCTCGATTATGGCGAAACAGTGGAAAGTTTTACCAATCAGTTGTTTGAAAAATGGTTTCCCACGCCAGAAGCGCAAGCGAATCAAATTTTACTGGTGATTGATAGCGTTACGAACAACACTGCGATTCGCACAGGTGAAAAGGTAAAGTCTATCTTGAGCGATGATATCGCCAAGAGCATTGCCGAAGAAACCGTGCTGGTGCCACTGCGGGAAGGCGACAAATACAATCAAGCTTTTTCGGATGCAGGCGATCGCTTAATTGCCGTACTAACAGGTGAGCCAGACCCAGGTCCGCCGGAAGTCAAAGATACGGTTAACGTCGAAAGAACCTTTAAAAAGGCAGAAGAAACCGACACTGGCAACGCGACTATCTGGGTGGTTGGCTTACTGCTCGCTGCCACTGTCATTCCAATGGTGACTTACTTTTTCTATCAAGGCTTCTCCGGCTAGTCTTGAACGTACTCCTGCCCGTTAATTAGAGCAAACTCAGCCCTGACAAATTCGCGCCCCAAATAAGCGGCATGATCCAGCATGGTGAGTGGGGCGGACTGAGTTTGCTCAAAAATTTTTATGCAAAGCTCTTTAGCTGTTCTGCCACTATAGACAGCGGTGTGGGTACGTTCTACCTTGCCTCGCACCGGGATGGGTTTGCCAGTTTCGGGATCGACTGCTAAACCGCGTTCGTTAATGATATTCGTGAAATGTTTAGCGCAAATTAGCCCCGCTTCCCGATCCAGGTAAATGATGAAATATCCAGATGGATCGAGGTGAATATAACGTTTGGAAAGCTGGTCATCAATGGCAGCTAAATCTTGAGCAGTTTGAGGCATAAAAATCAAGAGATTTCTAAACAATCGACACTGTAAACAGGCTTACAGCCTATCTCAAGTTTAGTTCGTTCCTCTATTTCTCCAGAGCTTTCGTGCCTCTTAAGGTTGTTTTATTCATCGCGCTGGGCAAAAGGTAACTCTTGGTTAATTGCATCAATTTCCAGTTGCTCCATTTCGTTGATTTGATGGATGTGAGTCCGCAGAACTTGACCCAAACGCGGATTATAGAATCGATGCATACTGTAGTTGGAAGTGGCTGGGAAACCGCGACGTTTTTTATGACGCCCACCTGCACCGGGGTCGAAGCTTTGGATGCCATGCGCGATCGCCCACTCAATTGGTGCGTAGTAGCAGGCATTAAAATGCAGACAGTCAATGTCCTGGTAGCTACCCCAATAACGCCCATATAGTTGCTCACCCTTGGTGAGGCAAAAAGACATTCCGATGGGGTGCAGGTCATTCTCCTCGTCGTAGGCGGCAACAAATAACACTCGATGACGATACTGGGGATACAACTGTTCAAAAAATCGCCGAGTTAAATACTTACTTCCCCACCAGCCAAACTTGTCGCACGTATCGGCGTAGAAGTCATACATTAACGAAAATAGTGGCTTCGGAATCTCATCACCCGTGAGGGTTCTGATTTGCAAACCGGCTTTTTCTACCGCCTTGCGTTCCCGTTTGATGTTGCGGCGCTGATTCGCGTTAAACGCGCCCAGGTAATCATCAAAAGTATTAAAGCCCGTGTTTTGCCAAATGAAACTATGGTGCAGCCACGGCGTAAAACCGTGTCGTTCCAGAACTGGTCGCCATTCGGGGTCTACATAGAGGAAATGACAGCCACTAATCCGATTTTTTTGACAAAAATGGTCAATCGCCTCCACCATTAGCTCGGTTAGCTCATCCTCATCTTCGCCAGGGGCAATTAAGAAGCGATAGCCTTCCGCTGGGGTCATCGGAGACATTCCCAGCAATTTTGGATAGTATTGCACCCCTAAGCGTTGGGCTAAATCTGCCCACTGATGGTCAAATACAAATTCACCATAACTATGTCCTTTCAGATAAAGCGGTGCAGCCCCAATTAGCTGCCTGTCTCGCCATATCGTTAGGTGAGTGGGTAGCCAACCCGTTTTAGCGCCGACGCTACCAGAAGTTTCCATATTGTTGAGCCAATCCCATTCTAGGAAAGGCGTTTTCAACGGCAGAGCGATCGCGTCCCACTCGGCTTGGGGCACTTCAGCGATTTTATTAATCCAAGCAACAGAATAGCGGGGTTTCAGTTGTTCCACCATTTAAGAAATTGGGGGTAGAGCGTTGGTTGCGACTCAGACTGGATGAGAAAGCCTCTTCTAGGGTAATGGAACTTTCCCGATCTCATCAAAGAGAAAGCAAAGAGAAAGCGATCGCTTGTGCAAAAACTTATAAATTATTTATTTTGAATCCGCAGCAACGTCTGCTGGCTGCTTCAAGACGCAATTTAATAAAAAGCAGCCGCTAGTACCAAGCTTCTAGTGCTGTAAATCATCAAGGCTTTTTGTATTTATGGTCACTTATGAAGTTCATAGTGAACTCATTCCCCAGCTAGAAGATGGGTGCAACACGAGTAGTTACATTAGTTATAAGTAAGCCAAAGCTTTAAAAATTCCACTGCCTTGCAAGCTTTACAGGGAAGGCAGAAAATAGTGGTTCTCTCAAGAAGATGCTTGGCGAGAGAAGGATAGAGCTTCTCTCCAAGCACATTTTCCTTGTAGAAATTCAGCTAAAACTGCCGTAGGTACAATCATCACTAATTGAGCAGAGTTTTCACCCCATTCCATCAATCGGATGGATTTTTCCGCAGTGTTCCATCAGGAGAGGCAAATGCCTGGTCACGACATTATCGTTATTGGAGCTTCCGCCGGGGGGGTAGAAGCCTTGACTCAATTGGTCGCTGATTTGCCGTCGGATCTTCCGGCTGCGATTTTCGTCGTCGTTCACTTTCCAGCGTGGGGTAAGAGTATTCTGCCGCAGCTTTTGAATGGTTCCTTGCACGCAGACCATGCTAAAAACAATGAGAAGATTGAGTATGGGCGAATCTATGTAGCACCGCCAGATTATCACCTGCTGGTGAAGCGCGGATATATCCGCTTGGTACAGGGGCCAAAAGAAAACAACGCTCGTCCGGCAGTCGATCCCCTGTTTCGCACCGCAGCGAGAGCGTACAAACGCCGGGTAGTCGGGGTGGTATTGTCGGGTACCCTCGACGATGGCACGGCGGGACTGATCGATTTAAAGCGGCAAGGGGGCGTGGCAGTCGTTCAAGACCCAACGGACGCTTTTTTCTCAGGGATGCCAAAGAGCGCCATCGAACACGCAGATGTTGATTTTATCCTGCCGCTGTCGTCAATCGCCCCTGCTTTAGTGCGTCTAGCCCATGAAACTGTGGCAGAGGAAGGAGCCAGCACTGTGTCTAGCGAAAGCGAATTTGATACGGATACCGATATTGTGGAAGTGGATGGAGCCGCTTTACGGGAACGGGGAAAGCCTGGAACCCACTCAAGCTTTACTTGTCCAGATTGTGGCGGGAGTTTGTTCCAACTGAATGAGAGAGGATTGCTCCAGTACCGCTGTCGCGTGGGGCACGCTTATTCAGCAGAGACTCTGGTAGCGGGGCAGTCTCAGGCTCAGGAGGAGGCGCTGTGGGCCGCAATCCGTTCTCTAGAAGAGCGTGCGGAGCTGATGTATAAGATGGCGAAGTATTCGCGCGATCGCAACAAAACCTTGTCAGCACAGCGTTATGAAGCAAAAGCTAAAGAAGCGGAACAACGCTCTGATTTCATCCGGCAGGGGCTTTTCCAAGGTCAATTGCCTGCGACAGTACGGCTAGCCGAGAGTGAGGAATCAGGCGAGAGTGCAGACGGAAATGGAAATCCGGACTCCCCTTTCAAAGTAGTGGTGCTAGCGGCATCTGAGGGGGGGCTGAGAGCCTTAAGCCACATCCTGCCTGCCTTCCCCCCGGACTTTCCGGCAGCGATTATTGTGGTGCAAAAACCCGACATTCAGTCTGCCTCCAGTTTGATAACCGACGCTTTAAATCGCCCTACGACCTTGCCACTCAAGCAGGCACAAGAAGGAGAGCTATTAAAACCGGGGATGGTCTACGTGGCTCCTCCAAATCAGCATCTACTCGTCACCCCGGAGGGGACTTTTTGCCTGTCTGGGGCGGTACTCGTGGACTTTGCACGCCCCTCTGCTGACTTGCTATTGCAGTCACTGGCGGCGAGTTTTAAAGAACGGGCGATCGCGGTTATTCTCTCTGGAATAGGCAGCGATGGTGCAACCGGGGTGCAGGCAATTCATAAGATGGGTGGATTAGCGATCGCCCAAGATGAAAGTACATCGGAATTTTTTGAGATGCCTCGCGCCGCCATTGAGACGGGAAGTGTAGATTTCGTTCTCCCCCTCCACGAGATCGGGTCTACCCTCGTAAATCTCGTGGTTTCTCCAGTGTAGATTTGAGAAGTAGAGGCGAACAACTGTTCGCCCCTAAAGGCGGTCGAAACATTTAATCAAGGTGAAGCAGTTCCAGCCTCGATCAAGCCGTCACGATATAGGGTGAGTTGATAGCTGAGACTCGGTTAGCATTCACCAAGGCTTGATAAACGATTGCCGCTACTTCCGCCCGCGTTGCATCGCGGGTGGGGTTAAGTTTTTTGAGCGTTGGATGATTGACAACCAGCTGCTTTTGGGCGGCTGTTGCGACCTCGTCCTTGGCATAGTCAGGAATGCCCGTGCGGTCATCGAAGAAGTTTAACGCGGTGAGAGCGCCCCCGGTTAACTTTAGTCCATTCACCAAGGAGACAATCACTTGGACGCGCTGGACATTGTCGTTCGGTTTGAAGGTTTTATCGGGGAACCCAGAGAGAAATTCACCGCGATAGGCTTGTTGAATCGCAGCGTAACCCCAGAAACTGTTTGCCACATCTTTGAAAGCGATCGCTTCTCGTTTGGCAGGTGGGGTAAAGGCTTTGGTCAATAAGGCAGCATATTGCGCTCGCGTCAGACTGGCATCGGGTCTGAAGGTTTTGTCAGGAAAACCGCTGATAATCTCTTGCTTCACTAATTCTTGAATAAAAGTCTCAGCCCAATGACCTTTAATATCGGTTAGCTCAAGGACTGGAGAGCCACCGCCACCACCACTGCCACCACCACCGCCACTGCCACCGCCACTACCACCGCCACTACCACCGCCACCGCCAGCCGTATCAGTAGGAGGAAGCTGATTGTCGAGCAAGTTTACGCTTCCCTTTACTTTGTCGGGATTCATTTGATTTCCCGCCACAACCAGCTGGTTTGAGCTGCTATTTTGTAAATCAAATTTAGTGTTGTAGCGCAGGATATTTTTTCCTGCTTCGGTGGCACTGCCCAGATCCGGTAAGGCATTTCCAATCACCGTCACACCATCATCAGAGTTTCGTTCACTCAGATTATTCCGCAGCTTGGGACGTGCATTTCCAGAGATGACAATCCCAGATCGGTTACCAGAAATTTGGTTATCTACCACCAATGGAGAGGCACTATCGGCAATGCTCATGCCATAACCCGTATTTTGGCAGGTATTGCCTCGAATCTCGCCTTTGGCATTTCCTGCTAGCGAGATGCCATTGCCCAGATTTTTAGTAAATACATTATTGGTGATGACCGGGTTGCCATCACCCGTCACAAAGACTCCCTCGCGCTTGCTATTCGTGAAGGTGCAATTGGCAACCGTGGAGCCGTTCGATTCTATCCAGACTGCCGTTCCGCGTGTAGACAGATTGGTCGCAGTTACGCCCCGGAGTTGAGCATTATTGGCTAAAGTGACCGTCACATTTTGACCGCCAGAAGAGTTGGGGCTACTGTAGGTTCCACTTCCTTCAATCAAGATGCCACTGCCTTTATTGGCTTCATTCCCCACAACCTTGACCCCAGCCGGCACCTTGAGGGGAAAGACTTCACCGCTGGCTGCATTGTAGTTCCCAGCTGTTAGTTGAATTGTCGTATCGGATTGTGCTTGCTGGAGAGCTTTGGTAATTGTCTTGAACGGCGCTGACTGGCTGCCAGCAGCGCTATCATTTCCGGTCGCTGGATTGATAAAAAAAGTTTGAGCCATAGTGATATTGAAACAGAGTAATTGGGGTGTGGTAACAAAAATCTGCAACCAGAGTAGCGATCGCTTGCAAATTTACTTGTTTTATGCAAGCAATTCAGACGGCTACATCCCCTATAAGAGCCTATCCGGAAAATTCGGCAATGATGGTTAAGAGAAAGACAAGCTTTTAAAAGGGCGAATAGAAGTGCAGGCGTCCTACTCCCAAATCTAAACCGTAAGCTTTCTCTCCGGCTGGGAAAGCTTTGATTCGGAACAGATATACGCCGCTACTGAAGGGGTTACGTACCGGATTGAGACCAATCGTAACGGTTTTACCTGGAGGTACGGGAGGATCAAACATGACTGAAATGGTGTTTGTCTGACTATCTCTTATGACTTTTCCCAGCCCTAACTTTTCGCCTTTGTTTCCAGGCTTCCCTACAAATGCTTCGCTGTCGTTAAGTTTAAATCGAATTATCTCTAATCCCTCGTTTTGGGTAATCGTCACTTGCCCAAGCGGTTCACCAGCATTTTCTGGCAGACTGACGGTGAAATAATAGGTAGCTCCCCAGACATTAATCCGGTCAAAGGTAGTCGTAGCATCTATTAAGCGAGGCGGTTTTTCAAAGGAAACAGTTCCATCTGCTAGCTGAATCGCCCTAGATGAAGGACTCAAGACTCCCCACATGCTAGCTATTACCGCTAGGGTTGAGCTGAAAACTAAAAAAGAACGCATAGCCAAGTACCAAAGACAAGAAAAGATTCATTTACTCGGAACTATTTTGAATTTAATTTTGTCGTGATCTATGGCAAAATCCCTCTACAGTGGGAGGTAATTCTCAGCCATGATGTAGATGAACTACATTTTTGTTGGGCATTATCTTTAAAGTAGGAAGGCTAAAATCGGTGATTCTAGGGCGGGGCAAAAACCGGGTGGCAACTATGCACGAATCGGGTTCTGATGGTTTGAAGGTTTTATCAGCAATCGAGTTTCAAGGGAGAGGGTGGAGTCAGAGGACTGCTAATTTGATGAAGTCTTTTGCAGCTAAGCGAATTGCACCCATTAGTTTAGTGACATTGCTCGGTTGTGGGGGAGCAACTTGGCTGGCAACGGCTGCTTTTATACCGCAGATTGCCCAAGCTTACACTGCTCGCTCTGAAGTTGCCTTGGTTCGTCAGCCAGCAGAAACTTACGAAGGTTTTGTCCGCAGAGCCGAGGTAGTGGCTAGGGCGGCGGCGCAGCGCAGCTTTGATCGCGACATCTTAGTGACTGATGTTGCCGTAATGATTCTGGGGCAAAATCAGGGAGCGATCGCGCCGATTCTTTCTTTAAAAGTAACTCGCGGAGCCTGGAGAAGCCGCCCCGATACCCCCCGCTGGGCAACCTACTTCCCCAATACCAAGTCTTTACTCGGTTTTGTCGATGACGTGACGCCTTCCGATCAGCCCGTCCCCGCTACTGCCGAACCCCCCCCAGCACCAGCACAGGGGGCACCTGCTACAACTCCCCCACCAACCGCAGTGCCCGGTAACATTAGGGATGTCGCGCCTGGAGCGCCTACAGGGACTCCTCAGAACCAGACACCGGGAACAGCCGCTCCCGCAGCCCCCGGTACTCCTCAGAACCAGGCACCCGGAACCGCAGCCCCAACTGCACCAAATGCACCAACTGCTCCCACCTCGCCAACGATTCCCTCTTCACCAGCATTTCCTGGCGGTAATGTAAATCCCACGGAAACGATTCCCAATCCAACAGAAAACATTCCCAATCCAACAGAGAACATTCCAAATCCCACTACGCCAACCACTGGAACGGGAACCACCGGACAGGGGCGATAAAAACCGCCCAAATCAGCGTGTGAACCACCGCGCACACCTCTCTGCTCAGTGCCTCATCGGGAACGAACAAGGGTGAGACAGTCGAGAAATTCGCCCGACTAGATTGAACTGGTCAAGGGATCTCTTAGAATAGGAAGGCTGTAAACGATTGCTGGAGTTACGATCATGGCGGTTCCTAAGAAGAAAACATCAAAATCCAAGCGCGATAAGCGCAAAGCCACCTGGAAGCACAAGGCGACAATTCAAGCTCAGAAAGCTCTGTCTTTGGGCAAATCGATTCTGACTGGGCGTTCTAAGTTTGTGTATCCAACCCAGGAAGAAGAAGCCGAAGAAGAATAATTATCCTAGAGGTTGCTTTTCGTCTCAGCCTCCTAGAATTTCCGAGCGCCTTTGGGCGCTATTTTTTTGGATATAAGTGCATATTAAGAATTAGAGTACACAAAACGCCATCTCTACTAGACTCATGCTAGGAAAATTTTTCAAAAAACCAGAATCGGAGCAGAGCGAACGGGTTCCTCCCGGTCAATATCTGACGAAAGGCTTCCCGGTGCTGACCTACGGCAACACTCCGCAGATCGATACTGACAACTGGCAATTTCGCGTCTGGGGTTTGGCAACCGAAAAGACTTTCAGCTTGGCAGATTTTATGGCTCTGCCCCAACATAACTTTACTGCCGATTTCCATTGCGTCACCCGCTGGTCTAAACTCGACGTGCAGTGGACTGGCGTTAAGGTGACAGACTTTATGAAGCTGGTGGAAGTTGACCCGAAAGCTGTTCATGTTATGGAACACTGTTACGGCGACTACACCACGAATATTCCTTTAGAAGACTTTCTGCGAGAAGAAAATTTTTTTGCTCACACTCTATTTGGGGAACCGCTACCGGCGGAACATGGCGGACCGATGCGGCTAGTTGTCCCTCACCTTTATGCCTGGAAAAGCGCCAAATGGATTAACGGCTTAGAATTTCTCCCGCAAGAGGAATCGGGTTTTTGGGAGCGCAATGGCTACCACCGGCGGGGAGAACCGTGGGCAGAAGAGCGATATAGCTATTAAGGGAGTAGGAAAAGAGAGTTTTGAGTTTTGAGTTATAAAAGAATTCTTTAATTCAAAACTCAGACGCAATAAATCGCGCCTCTACAATTTAAAACTTTTTTCTCATTACTAATTATTTCATTAGCCACTTCAGGATTTTGAGCTTGTCCTTATAGGGAGCGTATCTCAACTTCATATCAACGAGAAAAGATTTGTGGAGTACGCTTTTTTGATGGGAGAATGTCTCAAAACTTGCCTTGCCGTGATAACGACCGATGCCGCTCTCTCCAACGCCACCGAAGGGTAAATCTAGGACGCCAACTTGCATAACGGTGTCATTGATGCAAACACCCCCTGAAGAGGTTTGTTGCAAGACGGTTTGTTGCTTTTGTTTGTCTTTCGAGAAGAAGTAGAGGGCTAAGGGTTTCGGCTTGGCGTTGACAAGCGCGATCGCTTCGTTCAACTCTGTATATTCTAGGACTGGCAGAATTGGACCAAAGATTTCTTCTTGCATGACTGGATCTTCCCAGCCCACGCGATCGATGACGGTAGGAGCAATGTATCGCTCAGATGGATTAGTCTCTCCACCAATCAAAACATCCCCATCTAGATATTTACAAAGACGGTTAAAGTGTTTTTGATTAATAATTCTGCCATAATCAGGGCTTTTTTCCGGTTCATCCCCATAAAAATCGTGAATACAATTTTTGATTTGTGCGAGCAAATCTCTTTTAATTCTTTTATCTACTAAAAGATAATCTGGGGCAATACAAGTTTGACCTGCATTCATGAATTTACCCCAAACAATCCTTTTGGCAGTGTATTCCAGATGAGTATCGGCATCTACAATACAAGGACTTTTGCCGCCCAATTCTAGGGTAACGGGCGTCAGATGTTTGGCTGCTGCGGCCATAACAATTTTTCCAACTTCGCTGCCGCCTGTAAAAAAGATATAGTCAAACTTTTCTTCCAGTAGCTGCTGGCTGGTTTCGATACCGCCTTCTACAACAGCCACTACTTCTGGATTAAAGTATTTAGGGATAATCTCAGCTAATAGATGCGATGTATTTGTAGCGAGTTCTGACGGTTTTAGAATCGCACAGTTACCGGCTGCGATCGCACCCACGAGAGGCGAAATTAGTAGCTGCAAGGGATAGTTCCAAGCTCCCACGATTAGAACTACACCCAACGGCTCAGAATAAACCTGAGCGGAGGCTATAAATTGGGTAATTGGTGCCTTTATCTTTTTAGGCTTTGTCCAGATATTAATATTTTTTAAAGCATAATTAATTTCCTCTAAGCAAACTCCTATTTCTGATAAAGCAGCTTCAAATACTGGTTTATTTAAGTCGGTTTGCAGAGCCTTAAAGATAGCGGCTTCATTTTCTAAAATCGCTTGCTTTAAAATTTTTAAATGTTGAATTCTAAATGATATGTCTTTAGTTTTTCCAGTTGCAAAAAACTTTCGTTGCTGAAATACGATGTTACTAACTTTTTGTGGTACTAGCATTTTTTCTCCAATGTTGGATTTTAAATTTTAGACTCTATACCCTTTAAAATCCAAAATCTAAAATCCAACAGTAAAATTTCATATTTGAGCAGGCAAGCGAACTCTAAATAAACTACCTTTACCCAACTCGGATTTGACTTCTATTTCACCTTGATGAGCTTCCACAATTCTACGCGATAGATGCAGCCCTAAACCGCTGCCAGAACGCTTGTGGTTCCCTTGGCGAAATCGCTCAAATAAAACTTTCTGGTCTTCTAGGGTGATACCAGGACCTGTGTCGTTAACGTCAATAACGATGGCAGGATTCGCGGAGTTACTTGTATGGGAGCCTACCGACGCATGGACAGCAACTGAACCGTTATCTGTAAATTTGATAGCATTTCCGATTAAGTTCGTTAGAACCCGATGGATTTCCATGCGATCGCCGACTACTTTGAAATCAAGCGGATGATTGTCGGCGCTGTCCCCTAAATCCAGCTTCAGGGTGAGATTCTTTTCCTCTGCTAAGGGAGAAAGTTCTTGAACTACTTCCTGAAGTAGTTTCCGCAGGTCAATTGGTGAGAAGCTCAGGGTTTTACGACCGGCTTCATAGCGATAGACTTCTAATAAAGTATTCACCATCGCTAGCAAGTTGCGGTTGCTGCGATCCATTGTAGCGATCGCTTCTTGCATTCCTGGTGAGAGTTCTCCTAAGGCTCCTTGTCTAAATAAAGCCAGCATCCGCTCTGCGGCGACGATTGGCGTCCGCAAGTCGTGGGTGAGCCAGGAAACGAAATCTTCTCGCTGACGGGCAATTTGATCGCGTTCGTCCACACTATGCTTCAGCCGCAGAAGCGATCGCACCCGCGCCAGCAATTCGTCAACTTGCACTGGCTTGCGAATAAAATCATCTGCTCCGGTATCTAATCCCTCTACCACGCTGGCGTGATCGTGGGCTGTGATCAGTAAAATCGGGATAAATGGCAACTTACTATTATCACGGACTCGCCTCGTGACTTCATATCCATCCATCCCCGGCATCATCACATCCAACAAAACCAAGTCTGGTGGAGATTGTTCAATCTCGTTTAAGGCAGAACGACCATTTTCCGCCAAGGTAATTTGATATCCCTCTTCTTCTAAAATGGTTTGAACCAAAAACAAGTTATCGGGAGAATCATCCACAACGAGAATGCGGTCAGTTTTAGAAGGTTGATTGAGACTCGAATGATTCTTCATGGAAGCGATAGGTTAACAACTCAAGTTTATTGAAATTAATTTTTGTAAATTAATCGTGCATCACGTAACATTCTTTACGCCTAAGGTATCATTTTGCCTCATTCTACAGAAGTATTGTTGGGGATCTTTACCGAATCTTTGCTTCTTTGGCTTCTATCCAGTGTCTGGACTAGCCAAATGACCTTAGCAACAGAAAATTAATTATAAACCTTTAGGATGACGGTCATACTTTTCTGTCATCTGATACATCTGGCTGCTCATTGCCGGAAATAAAAAATCGCAGATATCTGTTTATTTACATCTATAAATTAAGCAAAACGGGAAAGATAGGCAGTAGCGAAGTCAATTTCCTCGTGCGGATGGATAGGTAAAAGAGGTCTTTTGGGCGATCGCGCTCAAGATAGAAATTTGAGTGGTTGGTAATGAGACAGCTTTATCTACAGGATGGACGTGGAAGCGATCGCTTTAAACTCTCTGCTACTTGGCGGTCTGCGTTTTATGTTGACTGCGTTATTTCCCTCTCTTTAAATTTTTACGCCTCAGGATAGATTGACCGACCCCCCCAATTTCAGTCATCAATGAAGAGCAGATTCAAAGTTGGAAAGTATGGGTCGCTTAGCACCTGAATCTAGTCGAACCATTCGCAAACAACAACGCCCTGATTATCGTCCTTCGCCTAAAGTTCCTGTAAAACTGATCGCGGGCATCTACTTTTCTATACTTTTATCTATCTTTCTAGGGGTGCTACTACTGAGCAGTGGCAGGATGACGATTGGCGGAGTTCCGTTGCCAATCTTGATGAGCTTCTTGAGCGATGATGCGGCACGAAATGCTTATTTAGCAGGAGAACCCGCAGCACTTCACGACCGTCTTGAGGTGATGGGCATCGAGGAGCAAATCAAAGAATATTATCGACCTCAAATTTCTGATGAAGCAAAACTAGACCAACACATTCACCAAATTCTGTATGACCGCACTGGTTATGTGGGGGCACAATACGAGGTGAATCCGGAAGGGGTATTAGTTTTGAAAAATAGATAAGTAGAGAAGCGATTAGTTGCATCTCTAGCAAGTTAATCGCTTCTCTACTACCAATTTAATCAGAATAAAAAGTAGCGTTGTGCTAATGGGAGAACGGTTGCCGGTTCGCAAGTCAGCAATTCCCCATCGGCTCGCACTTCGTAGGTTTCCGGATTTACTTCCATGTGAGGCAGGGCATCGTTTAATTTCATGTCTCGCTTACTGAGCTGCCGCGTACCGCTGACGGCAACGGCTGGCTTTTGTAGCTTAAGCTGGCTGGGAATCTCTTGTTCGAGTGCCGCTTGGGAAATAAAAGTTAGAGAAGTGGCAGCGATCGCGCCTCCAAAACTGCCGAACATTGGGCGCATATGCACGGGTTGCGGTGTGGGGATACTGGCGTTGGCATCGCCCATTTGAGCGTAAGCGATCGCACCCCCTTTGATGACTATCTCTGGCTTGACGCCAAAAAATGCCGGACGCCAGAGGCACAAATCCGCCAATTTCCCCACTTCTACCGAACCAACATACTGCGAAATCCCGTGGGTAATGGCTGGATTGATTGTATATTTTGCAACATAGCGCTTTGCCCGGAAATTATCTGCCCTCTCTTGCCCCTCTCCTGTTAGCAATGGGGAAAGGTTTCCCCGCTGCACTTTCATTTTGTGTGCCGTTTGCCAGGTGCGAATGATTACCTCGCCTACCCGCCCCATCGCCTGAGAATCAGAGGAAATCATGCTGAATGCACCCAAATCGTGCAGGATATCTTCAGCGGCAATTGTTTCTCGGCGAATCCGCGACTCGGCAAAGGCGACATCTTCGGGAATGCTGGGGTCGAGGTGATGACACACCATTAGCATATCCAGGTGTTCGTCTAGGGTATTGACGGTATAAGGGCGCGTCGGGTTGGTGGAAGAGGGCAGGACGTTCGCTTCGCCGCATACTTTGATAATGTCCGGCGCGTGACCTCCACCGGCTCCCTCGGTGTGGTAAGTGTGAATAACGCGATTCTTAAAGGCGGCGATGGTGGTTTCTACAAAACCGGCTTCGTTCAAGGTATCGGTATGAATGGCTACCTGCACATCATAATTATCCGCAACGTTCAAGCAAGTATCAATCGTCGCGGGTGTGGTGCCCCAGTCTTCGTGCAGTTTTAAACCTATCGCCCCGGCTAAGACTTGTTCGATTAGTCCTTGAGGTTGGCTGCTATTCCCTTTCCCCAAGAAGCCTAGATTTACCGGGAAGGCGTCAGCGGCTTGCAGCATCCGGTACATATTCCACGGGCCAGGAGTGCAAGTGGTCGCATTTGTACCCGTAGCAGGGCCAGTACCACCGCCGATCATGGTGGTGATGCCGGATGCGATCGCGACTTCAATCTGCTGCGGACAAATAAAGTGAATGTGGCTGTCAATTCCGCCAGCAGTGAGAATCATTCCTTCTCCGGCAACGACCTCGGTTCCAGGGCCAATAATAATATCTACGTTGTCTTGAATGTAGGGATTTCCAGCTTTACCAATTTTAAAAATATTGCCATCTTTAATGCCAATATCGGCTTTGACAATCCCCCACCAATCGAGGATTAAGGCGTTGGTAATCACTAGATCGACGGCACCGTCGGCATTAGAAATGGGAGATTGTCCCATGCCATCCCGGATGACTTTGCCACCACCGAATTTCACTTCATCGCCGTAGGTCGTGAAATCTTGTTCCACTTCAATGAATAATTCGGTGTCAGCAAGACGAACGCGATCGCCGACTGTCGGGCCATAGGTTTCGGCGTAAGCGCGGCGATCCATTCTGTAACTCATCCTTGACTCCTCTAGAGTGGTATATTTTTAACGCAAAGGTACGCAAAGGGAAGCGCAAAGGTACGCAAAGTTTTGGGCTATTCTTGGCGTTTTTTGGGTTACAAGCGATTAATTTTGAATCCCTCAAATTTCATTGAGAAGCCATTTCCCTCTGGAGAAGCACACATTATCCCTACATTCACCGTCTCAACTGGCGTGAGATAACCAAGGCGTAGCATCGTGTACTGGGTGCCATCCAGAGAGTATTGCACCTCTACAGCAGTGCCACGTCGATGTACGCGCATCCAAAGAGAAGCCGGGTTATCTGGCAGCGGGACAACAGACCAATCTGAGTAATCTCTTGTTACCACAGCGCTGACTTGTTGTACACCCTCGACAAATTCAATGCCACACTTTAACCAATTCGCCTCATCTAAGCGCAGCATCAATCCGGCTTGATCGTACAAATCTCGATACTCACCGCTAACTTTCACCTCAACCATGAAGTCTCTGTTCGCTTGCTGATAAAAAAAGTGACCGTTATCTCGAATGAAGCCGTAGTGAGTCTCTCGCCAAAAATCAGTTTTTCCAGCGGATGTGATAGTAATTGCATTGCCTTGGACGTTCCAAATCGGCGGTTCGTTATACCATTCCATCGCCATTTTTTTCTAAATTTCTACTGGTTCCTGGTCGAATCTCCGCATTAACTCAAGCAAAGCTTCCCGATCTGGTTTTTGCCCGTCTTTCATCAGTTCAGCCAGTCCCTCAAAATACTTTTCGCGTTCCCCTCCCGGACAAAACATTATTAACAGCTTTGCTGGCTTTGTGCTGCGGTTAGCGAACCCGTGAGGTGTACCGCGAGGGACAAGTACAAATGCCCCTGGTTGTCCTTGTACTGTTCTATCCCCGACGAGGATTTCCACTTCTCCTTCTAGGACATAAAACATCTCCTCCATCTGACGATGGATATGTGGTTGCGCCCCCGTCCCATCTGGTTCTAGGCTAAACTCAAACAGCCCTAAGTTTCCGTGAGTATCGGCACCAACTGCTTTAAATGTAGCTTCGCTGTTACCAATAGTAAGGTGCCTGCCTTCTCCAGGCGCTAGTACAATTTCTTGTATCGGTAAAGTCATTTAATTATCCTCATTGATCGCTATAGCGAACCATTTATCTTGCCATTGAAGCCATATACTTGACGGCTACCAACAAATGGCACTAATTCTACTTCTTTTTCATCTCCAGGTTCAAAGCGTACCGCCGTGCCTGCTGGAATATTCAGGCGCATTCCCTTTGCTTGTTCTCTATCAAAATCTAAAGATTCGTTCACCTCATAGAAGTGGAAATGAGAACCAACTTGAATCGGGCGATCGCCTGTATTTGCTACTTGTAGTTCTATACTAGGGCGACCCGCATTCAGTTCTATTTCCCCTGCTTGTACAAGCATTTCCCCAGGAATCATTTCAACTTCCTCTTTTAGTTTTTTATAAAAACGGCTAACTATTGTATAAATTTAACAATAGGAACCGGATCGGTATCGTAAAAGGCTGAGTATAATTCGCTCCGTAAATTGCTCATAGTTACCTTATTTGGTAGTGCTAAACACGTAATGATGCGTTGTAGTAGTGGATAAAGTACCAGATTGCCCCAATGTGATTCTCCAACGATTTGGAGAAAGACAAGGTTTTTCGCACCAACCGAGAC
>NZ_JAMPKE010000051.1:0-25791 GCF_039961955.1 Trichocoleus sp. DQ-A1 | reverse complement strand
GCTGCAATGTTTACAACTACCTGGGCACAAACCCTGCTGGATTAATAGCTCAGCTAGAAGAAGCAATTCATCGGGATGAAAAAGTCTTCATCTGCTGTTCAGGGCAGAAGGCTAAATCCCGCTTCGGGACCCGAATTCTTGAGGCGAGGCTTGCCCAACGATTCCCTAGCAAAAGGATTCTCAGGATTGACTCTGAAAGTGTCGCAGACCCTAATCATCCTGCCTTTGGATGCACCACCGAACTGAATCAAGTTCTAGACCGCTATGACATCGTGATAGCCAGCCCCTCGCTTGAAACAGGTGTCAGCATCGACATTGAAAATCACTTTGACTCGGTTTGGGCAATCCTCCAGGGGGTTGTGCCGGAAAACTCGGCACGGCAAGCATTGGCACGGGTTCGGGAACCAGTAGATCGTCACATTTGGGTAGCGCCTCACGGCTTAGGGCGGATTGGCAACGGCAGCACCAATCCTAAATCTCTGCTAGCAAGCCAGCACAAACTCGCCAAGGCTAATATCCAGGCACTCAAAGATGCTGATTTTGAGGATTTAGATACGGGTTTTGATGCCCCAAGTCTGCGGGCATGGGTAAGGATGGCGGTTCGGATAAATGCCGGAATGATTCGGTATCGTGAGAGCGTCTTGGCTGGACTGAAGGGTGAAGGACACAAAATTATCGATGTTGCTGACAGCGACGGCGATGAAACCTTAGAGGCACTTAACCAGGTTCGAGATACCGAACACCAAAAGGAAGCGGAAGCGATCGCCGGTGCCGCTGCTATCTCCCAATCTGACTTTGAAAAACTGAACGAGAAGCGCTCGAAAACTCAGGAGGAACGCTACCAGGAACGCAAGCACGCTTTAGGATTGCGCTATGGAATCGACATAGCACCAGACTTGGTAATCAAGGATGACGACGGGTGGCATCCCCAGTTGCAGATGCACTACTACCTTGTAGTAGGCAGGGAACATCTTCCAGCACGGGATAAGAAGCGGCTGGCTGCCATCAAAAAGCAGGGTGAGGGGGCTGCTTGGATGCCTGACCTGAACAGGTCGCTCATTAGCTCGTCAATCGCCGCCCTAGAAAATCTGGGTGTATTAGCTTTACTGGATACCCAGAGGGAATTCAAAGGTAGCGACGATGACCTTCAGGCAATGGCACAGAAGGCGATCGCTTGCTCCTGGCAGATAAAAACAGCGCTGGACATCGGCATTGGCGAGAAAGATTCACCCATAGCGATCGCTCAGAAGTTACTCGGTAAACTCGGTCTGCGATTAACTTTCCTACGCAAAGAAGGTGCCAGAGGTAAACAACATCGGATCTACGGGTTCACAGCCCCATCTGACGGACGCGACGAAGTGTTTGCGGCGTGGATGGCACGAGATGAAGCGGCGAAGCAGGCAGAAGCCCAAAATGTATCAAGTTGTGATACGGTAGTCACCCCCGGTAATAAAGAGTATTTAAACAACTTGCCAGACTACCAAACTCCCCAAACTACTAATGAGGGGAGCGAGGCAGGTGACGCTCAATCACTCGTTGGGCGTGCGCTGCGGGTTGTCCGGGGGTTCGGGAAGGGTACAACTGATTGGGTAGTCAGTCAGGCTGACGGGTTCCTGAAGACGGCTCAGGGCTGGCACATAGCGCTCTCAGAGCTAGGGAACTGGTACGAGTGGACGGAGGTGATCGCATGATGAATCCAGTGCCAATGATTTGGACACCCCATGAACGATTGGACACCCCATGAACGACATTAAAAAGCGTTCATCCATGTGAGTTTTTTGACCGTGCAGCAAGGCGATCGTTGACCAGCAATAGACACTTTGAACGAATACGCCCGAAACTATTATCAGTAAAGCGTTTCGGGCGTTTATAACCTCAAAATGATTGATTAACCCATGAACGAACGTTGAAATCATGCGTTCAAGTGCTGATTGGGGGCGGCTTCAAAGGTGTGATCACGCCCACCCCGAAACCACAGCCACGACCACAGCAGAATTGGCAACTGAATAAAAAAGTGCTATACCAGCAGCCCGAATCGCCTTTTGTTGTTGGGCAGTCAGTGATGTATGAAGGTACTCGATACAGCGTAACCGTACCAAAACACACACAGCCAAATTGAAGGAGTTGAAAGAGTGATCGCAGACCGGGAGCTAGATCCAATTGCATGACTCCAGCATGACCTAGCGACGGTGATAAATGGCATAAAGATGATGCACAGTGGTTCAGTGGCAAGGGGCTTATTTTCCAGCCCTACAATCTCAGGTGGAGTTCTTGATGCCCGTTCACTGTCCATTTAGTGGGCGTTGCAGATATTCTGGGTGCTTATCTACGGAAGCTGTCACTGTGCAATTAACCGAAAATGGTAAACTCTGTAAATCGGTGAAAGCAAATACACAAAAAGACTAGCACTGATGAGCAGCATATTTTAATTTCATCACCCTGCCTTTTCTCTACGTCTTTTCATGTGAATTGTAATATTGCCTTGCTTGTTTCTTTGTGAGCTTAATTTTCGTTTGGCTGCACAAATTAATAATTTTGTACAATGTATAAAGGGCTATCGTAAATGAATTTACCTGTTGATCTTGAAGCATTCCGTACAGAATGGCTAGAAGAAGTCGTAAGTGGTAATCCTTCAACTATAGAACTTGGACGCCGTTTTGCGCGAAAGTTAATAAGTCAGTGGCTTGATGTTAATGAATTTTCAGATGATATTGTTTATTGCGATGGGAGCGGAGATGGTGGAATTGATATTGCTTGCCTCAGTCGGGGTGAAAGTGTAGATGAAAGCATCGAAGAAGGAGATACCTGGTATCTTGTACAAAGTAAATATGGAAAATTCTTACATGGAACAGAAACACTTCTGATGGAGGCTCAAAAAATTTTTGATACTCTTGATGGCAGGCGTAATAACTTATCTTCCGTAAGCCAAGATGTATTAGAACGCCTAGTTAGCTTCCGAGAAAAAGCCTCCGAGCGTGATAAATTAATCCTTGTTTTTGCGACAGAGAGATCCTTGAATGAAAACGAAAAGCGGGCACTAGAAGACATACGCACACTAGGAATAAGCCGCTTAGGCAGTATATTTGATGTTGAATCAATATCTATTGAAACTATTTATCAACGTGTATTAGAAAGCCGTACCACAAAAGTAAAAATTTCGGTTAAAGCACAGGATAATGGGGACAAACTACTTGTTGGCTCAATAAAACTTCTTGAATTATTTAATTTTATGAAATCCTATAGGGATGAAACAGGTGACTTGGATCAATTGTATGAAAAAAATGTTCGTCGTTTTCTAGGAACGCGACGAAAGGTTAATGCAGCTATAAAAAGAACGCTTGAGCAAGAGCCAGAGAGTTTTGGCTTATACAATAATGGAGTAACTATAGTTGTTGAGGATTTTCAAAAAAATCCCAAGAGAGCAGGTTATGAGCTAGTTGAGCCTTATATAGTAAATGGATGTCAAACAACTAAAACAATTTGGAATGTTTTGTTCAAAAAGCTAGAATCCGGTGGTACTGGTTCTAGCAAGGCATTTGAAGAATGGAAAGAAAAAGCTTCTAAAGGAGTAGTTATTGTCAAAATTGTAAAAGTAGGTTCTGAAGGGGAAAAGCTTTTAACTGATATTACACGATATACAAATAGTCAGAATACAGTCAGTGAAAAAGACTTTATTGCTCTAACATCAGATTTTCGAGCATGGGCAAAGGAGATAGGGGATAAGTATAATATATTTTTGGAAATACAGCGTGGTGGATGGGATTCTAGAAGAGCTTGGGAAAAGCAAAATCCCAATAGTCCTCAGTTTAAAGAATGGGTGAATGCTTTTGATCTTTTTAAAGTTTATGGTGCTGGATGGCTCGGAGAAGTAGGGCTAGCATTTGGCAAAAATCCGCCGTTTTTACCCAGCGGATCGATATTTAAAAAAATCATGAATAATCCAGACGGAGGAGTATTTGGTATTGATGATTTATATGCAGCTTACTCTCTGCAAAAAGCTTCAAACGAGTATCAGTTCGGTAGAGAAGCACCAAAGCTTACTAGGCGATCAACTCGTTTTCTTTTTTATAGGATTGTAATAGAACTACTGGAAACTGTGATGACCGATGCACAGATTGATAGAACAAGTAATAATATTACGGAAGCATTGTTAAAACTTTTTAAAACAGAAAATGAATTAGCTTCTAAGGCAATTATGGATACAGCGATAGAACTTATAGATGAATATATGACACCAGGTAAAGCTGATTCAGTTTTTAATGAACCTGAGTATATCAAAAGGCAGGTCAAGAACGTAAATGATTATATTCAATGGGAGTATTTCGGAAAAAGTCAAGAGACTTCGCCCAAATTAATTGGATTATTAGAAATTCATAAAAGAACAATCAAACGAAGAACAGGCGGGCAACAATCCCCCTTTGAGCTTGTTTTAGAAGCCATAAAAAGGTGCGACTAGGCTCAAAACATACTTTAAAATCACGCTATGCCACCGATGAGATAATATCCGTTCCGATCAAGGTGAACGACAATGAGGAAGAGTTGAAACTATTTGAGGACAAGCTTTAGGAGTTTTTTAAAAGTGTCTTGCTCAGCGGAACAATCTAGGTTAAATGGTGCGAAGTCCAGGGGCGCAATCTCTAAGCGCGGGAAGGCGATCGCTCGGCACAACAGCGTTAAGCACGGGTTACTGGCGAAGAAGCCTCCTGTGTTGCTCAGCGAAGATCGCAGATGGTACGAGGAGTTGACCGCAAGCTTGATTGACAAGTACCAGCCCAATGACCCGATCGAGTATTTGTTAGTCGAAACAATCACAATGGGCTGGCTGCGGCTGCGTCGGCTCTGGGGGATTGAAGCAGCCGTAGGCGATGTGGCAATACTAAAAATCAAGCAGCAACTATCCACCAGAACGTCTGAACTGGAGAAGCGTCGCACTGCAAAACAGTTGGGTGAAGCTCAGTTATCTGCTGCTGGTTTGTCCTTATCTGGCGAACAATTAGCACGATACGAGCGGATTATCACGCTTCAACTGAACGATGCTATAGAAAAATTGGAGGAAATAAAGCAGAAAGAACGGGAAATGTACGCTCGTATGGGTTCGCTTGGCTTGGGCGAGTTCATGTGCGATCGGCTGAGCTACGGCGTTGATAGTGAATGAACCCCATGCCAGCCATGAGATTCATTCGCTTGGATGAGTGTCGCTGCTGGATTGGGCGATCGCTGAACGCATAATCCGGGCATGGAATGTTGCGGGCGGATAGATTAGTGATGCAAAAAGCCCCGGTCAACCCATGCCAAACGAACAATCCCGAAAGTGGTATCAGAAGAAGCGCTACATCTTACCTTCCCTGATATTTCTCCCGCCAGTCGGTATCATTCTGGTTTGGCTAAGTCGATGGACTCGCAGCGCAAAGATAGCGGCAACAGTATTGTCGGGATTGATTTGGATAGGGACGTTCGCTGGTCAACCCAAAACGCCTCAGACTACCAGTTCGCCGTCTGCATCTCCTCCAGTTGTTTCTGAGGTGTCGCCAGTACCTTCTGAAAGCCCGTCCGAGGTTGCCAGCCCATCTCCCAAAATCTCTACTACGCCCGAACCAAAACCTACTGCGTCTACTTTGGTCGCAGTAGAACCAGACCCTAACGATCGAGTTAACAAATGCGGAATTGTCAGGACTGAAAGCACGGCGCTAAACGTCAGGCAGTCTGGCAATGCTGATGCTCCGGTCATTGGCACCTTAAGCAACGGCGAACGAATTACCGTAAAACATATTGGCTTAAAGTGGCTGTATGTTTCCGGTTCATCAGTGACTGGCTATGTACTGGACCAGTACATTAGCGATTGCTCGGACACGTCAGACCAAGCTGAACCTACGCAGATACCAGAGCAGGCATCGCCAATACCAGAGGCAGGAAGTCTAACTCCCATTCGTAATTCAATCCCAGGAAGCTGCCAGTGTCCATACGATACAGATTCACGTGGTCGGAGATGTGGAGGGAGGTCGGCGCACTCTAAACCCGGTGGTGAAAGTCCCAGATGCTTCGTTGGCGAATGAAGCTGTGCAGTGCTTGTCTTTGAAACCGCTGTAATCTTTGCTGTGGGCGACACTCATCCACTTGAATAAATGGTTGGCTCCCCTCTTTCCGCGAATCAAACCAAACAATTGAGTAGTTCTGCACCGGCTTGGGCGATCGCTCACACGCTATCGTCTACCCAATCCCAATGGGCACAATCTCAATGTGCCGGTGACACAGACCCGTAGACGGCGGGTAATTACTCAGCTTCCCCAATTAACGTGTATGCAGCCCAAGCGCTGGGTTGGTTAGGATATTGTTTCATCGTCGTCAGCATCGCGCCTCGCAAAGCTTGCGCCTTATCCGAATTTTGTTGCAGATTTCGATAAAATTCACTCATCAACAACGCCGAAGGATTATCGGGTATCGCCCACAAAGTGACGATGACACTGGGAACACCCGCCGAAATTAAAGAGCGAGACAGCCCAATCACGCCATCGCCAGTCAGTTTACCTTGCCCGGTATCGCAAGCACTCAAAACAACTAACTCGGCATTGAGCTTGAGATTGAGAATTTCGCTAGCAGTGAGGAACCCGTCATCTTGACCAGAGGGGGTAAGAGCGATCGCTCCCGGTATCCCCAACCCTTGAAAATCATCCAACAACCCGTGAGTTGCTAAATGAATCATTTTTGCTTGGGGTAGCTTCTGAACAACCGCAGATTCAGTAGCTTGATTACCAGTCAGAGCTTTTGTGTTCAGCAGACGAGCAATCTCCATCGCTTCCTTCTCGGCACCCGGTAGGGGCGAAAGCGGTTGAGGCTTTTCTCCTATCTTCGGGGCAAGGTTAGGCATCGTAGGATTACCAACCACTAGGACATCCTTGGCTAACGCTGAAACCTGTTGTCGTTGCTGACGAGTTAACTCCAGTACCTGAATCGAGGGAGCCGTGAGGATAGTGTGTTTTTCAATTAAGTATTTGTTATTGGCATCTTGGAGGGCAGCAAAGGGAACCAGGAACAACGATTCTTGAGGAATAAAGATAACACGAGCGTTGGAGTCAGCAGGCAGCAGGTCCGTAATAGGTTGAATGAGGAGTTGATGGAGTTGCTGTAAGCGTTCGGTTTGGCTGACCTCATCTATCAGCAACACTTCAATCCCACCGCGACCTCTGACACCCATCGATTCACGGTTGTTGACAACTAACTGTGGAAGTGTTGTATTTTGCTGCTGGCGCAAGGGTTTGAGGTCAACACGACGGAATGATACAACGCCTGAGGGTGGGATTACCCAAATATAGAGTTCTGATTCGTGGACTTCTTGTTTACCCTGAATCTTGAACTCGTCATGAATAATCGAATATTCAACCAGGGTGGCATTTTGTTGTTTGGCAATTTGTTGAATTTGTTGGATGTTAGGTGGATTTGTAGAGACTTTCGGCCCAGCAGAGGAAGGAGAGGAGAAGCTTATCGCCAATCGTTCTACAAATGCTCTGGCACGACCCCTTTCAGCAACTTCTAGAGCCTCTGTGGGTTGATTCTGAGCAATTAAAACTTGTTGCAGCAGGCGATAGGTGCGAGCTTGCTGCTCAAAAATCGACACCTTGTAGGCATCGTTGCCACCCAATTGTTCTCTAAGAGATTCCCAAACCTCAATTCCAGTGCGAAGGTTTTTTTCTGCTTGAGCGAGGTTGCCCGATTTCTGGAAAGCAACTCCCAGATTGTTCAGGGATGCCCCCTCCCCCAAAGGATTTTTAATTTCCCGCGCAATTGTCAAACTCTGCTGCTGGTAGTCAATCGCCTTGGCGTAATCTCCCAAGTAAAAGTAAGCAATTCCCAGATTACCCAGAGATTGCCCCTCCCCCGAACGGTCTTTGATTTCCTGGGCGATTGCTAAACGCTGCTGGTGGTAGTCAATCGCCTTGGCGTAATCTCCTAAGAAATCGTAAGCAAGTCCCAGATTACCCAGAGATACCCCCTCACCCAAACGGTCTTTAATTTCCCGCGCAATTGTCAAACTCTGCTGGTGGTAGTCAATCGCCTTGGCGTAATCTCCTAGGGAAGAGTAAGCAAGTCCCAGATTACCCAGAGATATCCCCTCACCCAAACGGTTTTTAGTTTCCCGTGCAATTGTCAAACGCTGCTGGTGGTAGTCAATCGCCTTGGCGTAATCTCCTAGGGAATGGTAAGCATTTCCCAGATTGCCTAGGGCTGCCCCCTCCCCCGAACGATGTTTAATTTCCCGCGCGATTGCCAAACTCTGCTGGTGATAATCAATCGCCTTGGCGTAATTTCCCACAGAAGGGTAAGCATTTGCCAGATTGCTCAGGGATTGTCCCTCCCCTAAACGGTCTTTGATTTCCCGATAGAGACTGAGTGCCTGTTTCCAAGACTGTAATGCCGCTTCAAATTGACTGGTCTGAAACTGCTCAATCCCTTGCTGTAGTAGTTGGTCTGCTTCCGCTTTCCGAGCATCTGAGGTCTGCGCTAACGCCTGTGCTGTGGGGAATGGCGCTAGAAAATTAGGCGCAAAAGGCGTTGTAGCAGTTGTCAAAAGAGCGATCACGCTGAGGAGTCTGATTTGGAGACGCACAGTTATTCTGGGAAAAGTACAAGGATGAGATCGCTGTTTTAACCTACGGCAATTGGGCGCGTCTAGTTCTCGGTTGATGCGAGAGCATCGTCACTAGAATCAACAAAGTGATCGCTCACACGCTATCATCCACCCATCCGCACCAGGAGCAATCCCAATGTACTGAGGGCGGCTTCTTCACCTCAAAGGGCATCTCGCAGCGGGGACATCTGCCCGTAAACATCGGGTGATAATCCAGTAGTTCTAGCTTTTCCTCTGGCGTGAGTCGTTGCAGAGGCATGGGCACTGGTTCGCCGTCATAAGTGGGTCGCTCTAGTACCAGTTCGTCATCAACAAACCTCGTCCCTGGAGGTGCCCACAGTTCCTCTGGTTCGGCAGCGGGTCGGAAGTCGAGGCAGCGATCGCTATTAGGTCCCGTTGGATGCACGGCACATACTATGGAAGGAAGGCGGGGATTGAGCTGGCAGCGATCGCACTCTGGAATCTTCGGCATGGTACTACGTCAGGTTTATTTAATGCACTGTTACCTTTTCTCGCATCCAACCCCGTCACTGTCGCGGTCGAAGCCATGCGGATCTGGCGCGACAACCTTGAAATTTCGATAAGAGATATCCGGGCAATCCAGATCCGGTGGGCCAGGGGGAATGCATACGCCTGGATAGGCTGGACTACAGTTTTGTTGAGCAGTTGGGGATGGTTTGGGCTTGGGGCTAGAAGATGGTTGATTGCTGGCTGATTGCCCCTTCCTAAAATCCCACGGCATGACTGGCTTGGGCTGATTCCAGAATCCCAACTTCTTCTGCTTGGCTTGAGCTTCAGCCTGAAGGTACTGATTCTTGGTGGATGCACAGCCGGTTAGATATTGCCGATACACGACAGCCTGCCCCTGTTTCACCATTTGCAGGTTCACCGATTGTTTTCCCAGGTAGAGTTCAGCGACAGTTCGCCCGTAGCGATCACGCTCAATCTCTCGAATCTGCACAGTTTTACCAGGGGGGAGAAGTTGCTTGAGTTTCGCTGCTGATTGCTGACCCCAAGGGCGCTGTCCCGTTTCTGGCGCATCAATGCAAGCCATGCGAATCGTGACAACCTTCCCTTGGCTCTTGACTCGCAGCGTATCGCCATCGCCGGTGCTGACTACTGTTGCTGTGGTTTGGGCAGTGGCGGGGATTCCGGTTAAGGCCAGGACTAGGGCAGCGGCAGTTGCGAGTTTGTTCATCACACCTTCTCTTCTGGGACAGTCCTAGTGTTCCCAGAACTTGGGAGGCGATTGCGTAAGGCATCCCAAACCGCATTCTGGAAATTGTCAGGTCGGCAGTGTAGGTTTTGACGAGAGCGCCATATCCCAATGTGAAAGGAGGTCGGCGTATCTCAAGGATGGTGGTGAGAAACCCGTTTGTTATAGGTAATAATTGCCTGTAAAAATTAGCCTTTTCAAAGACAATCCTCACTTCAATAACAATGCCTCAACAACCAAAACCAGAACATTACATTACACCTCTAATGTCAAGTGCTTGCCTCGTCTTGGTTGCGTTCAATCTAGTTGGCTGTCAGTATATTGCGCCACCTGACATTGATACCCCTCCGTCCCCTGCTTCGCCTTCACCTTCGGTACTGTTCGGGCGATCGCATCGCAATTACTGAGCTAGGTAACCGCGGACTGGGAATCAATAGGGCTGGTTATCGGCGGGGCATGGCTTGCGACAAAGTAGCGGAAGCATACAAAGATTGGGTGTTACAAGTGGTTTACAATAATAGATGGCAGTCCAGCCTTAAAAAAAATCGTAGCTAAACCAGCGCCACCACTTCAGTCAGTGAAGCGCATAATTTGTTACCACGCTCTATTTTGAGGAGCGATTGTATGAAAGTAAAAGTCAATTTACAACAAAGTTCAGATAGAAAAAATATTCACGCGAAGTCTTGGTTTTACAGCAATCCAGAAGCAATGCTTCCATCGATCGATTCACCACAACTCAGACTCTTAGTTCTCATAGAATTATCGCAATCGAAACTTAATACAGAGCAAAAAACGGAAGCTTTGCAGCATGATCAGCAGCAGTGGCTTTGGAAAAATCCAGAAGCACTAGCTTCTGTACGACGAGGGTTAGAACAAGCCTCGACTGGAAGAGGTCGATACCTGGGTTCTTTTGCTCAGTATGCAGACTTGGAAATTGATGACGATTAGTGAGTGCAATTCAGGATAGAGTTTCAGCCTGAAGCAGAAAGAGCATTAGCAGAGCTTGAACAGGCAGATCCTAAAAAACATAAAAAAGTGCTAAAAACTTTGGGATTGATGGAAACTGACCTCCGTCATCCCAGCCTAAATACTCATGCTTACGATGAACTTATTGGTCCTGACAAGCAGAAGGTTTTTGAAGCTTATGTTGAGAACAAAACTCCTGCTGCTTTCAGGATCTTTTGGTATTACGGACCTGGGAAGAGTGTCGTGACAATTCTTGCTATCACCCCTCATCCATGAAGCAGGGTTGAAAAATTGCCTCCTACCCCGGCAAGTACAAGCTACTGCTGTCATTCGGGCGTGCGTGCAAGTAGCGGCTGGTCGTAGCGACACTTTCATGTCCCAGCGTCGCCTGCACCAAATGAATCGGCGCTCCTCGATCGAGACTATGCGAAGCGTGAGCGTGACGTAACCAGTGTGGGCTAACCTTCCCCTTAATCCCAGCGCGTTTACCCGCTGCTGCCACAATCCGATAAACCTGCGAACGGTCGAGGTGATGACCATCGGCATCGCCTTCCCTGGATGGAAAGACCGCGTCATTGTCGTTGGTATCGCCGCGCATCTGGGACAGCTCGTTCCATACCCCCTCTGGCAGCAGCACAGTTCGAGTCTTGCGACCTTTCCCAAATAACGTCACCTGACCCGACTCCCCACGAGCGTTTAAATCTCGCCACTTCAGGGCGCATAACTCACTTACCCGCAAGCCCCCGTTATACAAGAGCCGTAGAATCGCTCGGTTACGCGGGTCGGTTTCTAGACAAATCATCGATTGGACTTGCAGCTCGCTGAGAATGCGTTCGTTAATCGCATCCTTGGCTTTCGGTTGTCTCACAGGTAGACCGACGTTTAGGGGCATCAATCCCAGTTTATGAGCGAAGGTAAGCAGGGACTTGATACACGCGATCGCAGTCCGCTGGCTATTGGGTGCCATCGAATCTAGGGTTGTCTGCCAGCCTTGGACATCTGCTAGGGTCGCCAGATGCAGCGGCTTGTTGAGGTAAGCTAAAAACCGCTTGGCGTAACGCCTGTATGATTCTTGGGTGTGAGGGCTGCGTCCGTGTACCCACATTTCAACGAGCCTCCCATGCGCGTCTAGAGGCGTTGTTTCCTGGGTTGAAATGTGATTATTTTCGACCTTGACCATATGATAATTTTCGGTCATTTTGGTACATCATTAGTCCGGTTATGTTGTACTGGCACAGAAAATTCAACCCAGACCCTGAGGACTGGGTGACGATGAGACGAGCGGGCGATCGCTAGACTCGATACTTGTAACGGGTAAAACTTGCTTTCGCCTCTTCGTAGGCTTTATTGAGTGCTGTTATCCGAGCTTTGGCGATGGGACTGCTGTTGACATCCGTGTGCCAAACCTTGGCGGCTGTCCGGTACGCGCTTTTGACTTCTTCTAGAGTGGCGTTGGGCGATACTTGTAAAACTTCCCACCATTCCCCGACAAGCGGTGGAGCAAAGATGGATTCAATCAGAATCCAGTCGCAGCCGTAACAGACTCGGTAAATTCCTTCTAAGGTATCCTGTCCCAACTGGGCAAGAACTGTTAGATGCCACTTCCTAAAGGCTTCACGATAGCGTTGCTTCAAGTCGGGTTTGCAGTCACCCAGTGCGCCTTTGGTCAGGAATACATCAAAGCCAATAAACATTTGCCCCTCCCTCGGCTTTGGATCGTAGAAGGGATCTTTCCCTTCTGCCAAACACTCAAGCACTCGCCGCGTATCTTCTGAGGGTTCTGGCAGTTCTAGGAGCTGGGTCAGTTCTTTGGCGATTTCCCGCGATTCCGGGTTCTGCCGCCACTGCCAGTAATTCACGTTAGGTTTGCCCAGTTGTTCAGCGTAGTTTTCCAGCCAATATTCGCGACGGTTAATCGGCGGGTAAATCCCCACCTCTAAAGCCTTCAAAATCCCCCATCGCCTTTCCCAGAAAGCAATAACAATTCCCCATCCCAGCTCAGACGCCTCAAGCACCCATCGCGCGGCTTCTAGAGGTGTGGCAGCAGTAGCAGGTTGATCTAGGTAGATCAAGCGGCATTCGTGCAACCTCTTAATGGCTTTAGAAACGTCTTCAGAAGATGCCAGCGTCCAAGTGTTGTCAACTTGCCGCAGACATTCATTCACCCGATCCGCTAAGGCATTGAAGCGCTCCAAGTTTTCGCGCCACTCTTTCTCCCACTTGATTTTGCCCTCTGTCTTCCACCACCGAACGTATTGCTTCTCAATGCCGCAACTTGTCTCGAAACTTGGTTCGTCGCCGCCAAGATCCAGCAGCTCAGGAATTAAGGAAGCTGGAATCTGCCAATACTGGGAATTACTTGTTACAGGTTGATTGGGCTGTCTGGCTTGATGAAATTTTTCGATAACTTCAATGACTTTCGGCTTCACTGGGTCTGGCACCCGCATCACGGAGGTAGTGTAATCCTCTTTTCTCGTCCTGCCGCCAGTCGGTTTATTCATTGTGGTTGAAAGCTTTATCATGTGTACATTATACCCGTTACAGGTTTGAGGTTCCGCTCTAAATAGAGAAAGCGATCTCTATTCGTAGGCGACTGGTGACTGGGTATTAAAACCTCTGGACTCAAGAGCTTTATACCCGTTACAGGTTTATTTGAGAGTTTTTACAGAGTTTTCAGAGAGAATCCGATCGCCTTCTCTGTCCCGCGTTGCACTTCCGGACAGGTAGAAGATCCAGGGGCTATCCTCGCCAAATTCCAGCCGGTAATACTTGAGCGCCCAGACTTCAGCGAACTGGCGATTAGGAGCGATCGCTAGCAGGTGTAACCTGTACTTTTCTTTCTGCTGTAACGATGGCGTCGGGAATAACGCTCCCAGGAACCATTCACGTTTTGGGCGGATGTAGGCACGGGCGAAACGCTCGATCGTCGTGAAGTAGGCAAGCCCCAGGTTTTGTTTGTATGCCTTCCGCCACTGCTGCCTAAAGTTTTTCTCCCACTGGGGTAGGCGTTCTTTGTAGTATTCTGCCCAGCAATCGCTACCCAGCGGGGTCTTATCGTCGGTTGCCCGTTGTTGCAGGAAGTCGTAGGCTGCATCAACTTGAACGAATGCCGCGCTGGTTCCGCCGAGGTCAGGATGGGTGCGCTTTACTGCTTGGCGGTAGGCGGCTTTCAGCTCGTGTAAGGTGAACGGAGTAGCCAGTTCCAGCGTTTTGAGTGCTTGTTCAATGTTCATGGGTAATGGGTAATGGGTAATGGTTAATGGGTAAGGGCAGGGGTGAGTTGCGCCACCCCATCTGAGTTAGAAGCCGTGCGCTGCCAAAATTCGAGCGTTGCTGGCATCGTGTACCTCCTTCTGTGCCATCTTTCGGCGGTACAGGTCTAGCGCCGCTGCCTCACGAGTTGGAAATGGTTGGTTATGATTCGCGTACTTATGCAGCCAGCCTTTGAGGGTGAGTGATTCGCGCACCTTGCCCAGGAACTCTCGATCGCTTGTATAGACCAGGTACTCAGGCGTCAAGTTACATGAGTCTGGGGTTTCGGTAAAGACAAATTCCATTTCACCTTTAACCAATTCCAAGGCTGGCGTTGTAGCGTCGCATTCGGTCAAGTTCGCGCTGGAGGTTTCGGGGATACTTGGGACTAACTCCAGCGATGGGGACTTTGGGGCAGGTACGCCGCTGCTGAAACTGGGATGCGCCTCGGCGAGTTGGTTGAGTCGGCTGAGGTCAGCGCCCCAAAACTTCACTTCCCATCTGCCCCCGGTGATGCGCTTGGCTTTCCTGATTTCAGTACGGTATCCCCAAAGCTCCAAGGCATCAGACCAGCGTTTGGCGAGTTGACTGGTACTGGTGCCCAGATACGCGCAGACAATTGTGCCGTCGCGCTTCTGTTGGTAGGCAATTGTTGAGTTGATTTCCACGAGGGCAACGTAGGGGCGATCGCTGTCTTCCTTGGGTGGAGTGACCCAAGAAACCTTCTCCCCCGTATGCGGGTTTTCAATTTGAATCAGGCTGCCGGGTGGGATGGCATCCTCTTCTCCTCCCTCGGCGGTTGGGTCATCGCTGGGCACTGGCTCTGGTTCGGGCGCTGGGTCATCGCCGCTGCTGTCGTCACCACCACCAAACAGACCCATGACTGCCAACTTCAAGGTAGCGATCGCATCCGGTGCCAGTTGCTGAAATTGACTGACGGCATCCTGTAGCGACTGAATGGCACTGTCAGCAACAGTCTCGGCGTGGCTCAGTTGCTCAATGCGGGTGCGGCGAACGGCGATGATCGATTCAAATTTGGCAATTTCAGACTCTAGTGCTGAGATGTCATTCTCGAATAACATGAGGGTACGGACTCCATAACGGGGTTAATAAATGGGCGATCGCATTCTTTCCACGGGCAGCGATCGCCCTTTTGATTTTGGCGAGGCTTTTTGGGACTTCCTCCAGGTCGCTGCGGTCTAGGCGGCTGTGGCTACTCGTTCAAGTTGGAATACCATCGCGGCTTTTGTAAGGTGTCGCCCCTGCCCTCTGAGATTCCGCCAGGGGATGCCGTACTGACTGCAAAGTTTGCGGAGTGTGCCTGAGTCAAGGGCGTTGAGGTTGATTTCTGCTTTCGGCTGTTCGGTGGCTGCGGGTTCGAGTGCTTCAACGTGGATGGGTTCAGGGGTAATCGCTTCCTCTGCCTTCTCCTCTACCTGGGGTGTTTCAGCTTGGAGCGTAATTTGCTGGGCGCGTGCCTTTGCCAGTACTGCCTCGCGTTGGCTCTTGGGTGCGAGTGCGGTTAAGTAGATGCCGTAACCGATTCCGAGCGTGATGTTTTTGATAGCGTTGAACATTTGTCTTTTCCTTGGTGTGGCGGGGAATTCAGGCTTTCTTTGTAGCGGTCTTTGCCTGTCGATACCTATAGTATGTCACAGGTAGCACACTAATGGTATCCCTTATCACATGAGGATTCCTGATGGTATGCCACTAAATAGCACACTAACGGTTATAACCAGCACACCCATGAGTAACATAGGGTATGCTGTAGGTGTGTTACCTGTAGTGGAGGAAAATGGATGGCTACTAAGAATCCCCGTGTCGTTGGTTATGTCCAGCCCGAAAACCATGTGAAGTTGAAGGAATACATGGAGGCGAATAACTTTTCTGAATCCAAGGCGCTGGACGTGATACTAGGTGAGTTCTTTGGGGTACCAGTGCCACGAGTAGCATCTAGTAGCACACCTATTGCGCCCGAACGGATTGAAGCGCTCGAAAGGCAGGTGGCTGAGCTGGATGAACGCCTGGGAAAGTCGAGTCAGGCAGTAATGAGGTGGAACGACTGAGAGTTGAGAATCAATCGCTCAGGCAGCGGCTAGAGGCAATGGAACTACCCCAGCTCAATATGTCGGAAGCAGTTCAAGAGTTTCTGGGGGACGTAGATGCAGAGGCAAGGCGAAAGCGACAGCACGCATCCGAGGCGCTGGGGCAAATACAGGAGAAGGGAGCTACTAGCGAATCCCTAGAGGAAGCGATCACTTCGCCAATGCCAGAAGAAAGTGTACCGAGCGGTATTACCAAAACGGATGTAAAGCACAAAGCCAAGCGCAAAAAATCAGAGAAAGCGATCGCCTTACCAATGCCAGAAGATTCAAAATGCGGTAGAGACGAGCAGAGTAAAATAATTACCCAGTGCGGCAACCCCCACGTCGTAAAGCATGGTACGCGCGAGGGTAAACAGCGTTGGAAGTGCAAAACCTGCGGCGGATCTTACACGGAGGACTAGAATAATCAAATTGTCACCTCAGCGATCGCCTCACCAGCCAGTGACCAATAAAAAAAGCCCCCACGGTTTTCTAGTAGGGGCTTTTTATTTTATGTCCCCATTGGGGCAAGCGGAGGGAGTTAGTTAAAGCATTCAGGAGATATGAAGTCTTGGCGAACCCAGCCACGAGCGCCACTTTTAGGAAAACCAACCTTGTACCATGTCGCACCTTGGCGATCTTCGGCGACTGCTAAATCTTGAGGGGTACCACCGGAGGTTCGTAATATGTGAACGCGATCGCCCACAAGTCCATAGCCTTTCTGTTGATAGTTTGTGCTAGGGCCAGAACGCAAATTAATCCGCGTACCTTGGGTTTTACCAACTAGCGTTGCCGCGCAATAAGACATTTCGCTCTGAGGAATTTTTGACTGTGCAGAAGCCGGTGCTGCTGACAGCATCAAAGTAGCTACAAGTCCAGTGAAGGCAACTACTTGAGTTTTGACTAAAGCACTCTTAACAATTCTCATGTTTTCCCCAAACTAACTATTTAAAACCTTGGGCAGATTATTCAATCTCCGGTTATGTTTTACTCCAATAGAACTTAGGCTCTTTCCAGGAAATTAATCTGTGGGATGTGCGATTGCCGCTGAATCAACAACTACATCCTGACCATCCTTGTAAAACAGTTTGTTGCAAGCTGGGGAGGAATAATATCCGAGTGCTAAGTTGAGGGCGTTTTACCCCCCTCGTCGCCATGAAACCAAAGCCGATCTATTTCTTCCTCGCCGCCGCTGCCGCCTTCGCCGCCTATTTTGTGAATAAGTCTGTTGAGCTACCCGAACCCTCTCCGGTAGCTCAACCAACGACGGAAATGGCAAAGTGACGCAAGCGGAGTACGGAGAGCGCTGGCCTTTCACCGTACCAGAGGGAATAATTGACTGCGTTTCTCGTGCTGATGTAGTGCTGCGAGTTGGTGAGGATGTTTATGCAATTAACGGCACAGCACGAGGGAAAGCGAAGCCGGGAGGAGAGTACAAGGATTTAGCCCAAATCTGGCGCGACCAAACTGCGGACGTTGGCGGCAAAGTAGGTATCCCAGGTGAATTGATGGAAAAGGGTTTGAAAATTTGTGAAGCTAAAGCTGGAACGTAGCAACAAGTCAGCGATCGCCCTATCATCCAACAAAGAAGCCCCCGGCACATAACCAGGGGCTTTTTGCTACTCTCTTCTTAATCCTCAGTGAGTCGAATCCTGGGCACAGCTCAAAGCCAATAATTGTCTCAAGACAAAAGATCGTCTGCTGACTCTCCCACGAAACCGCCAGCAAAAATGGCACCGCCAGCTGCGGCAACTCCTGCTCCGACAGCTTGAGAGCCAGGAACGGGTATGGCTGATATTACACCACCAGCAATAGCTGTAACGACTCCAGCCGCTCTAACCTGCTTCCATGAGGGCCATCCCCATCCACCAGACAAGTCTTCTTGTTCGCTAAGAGTAAGTTCGGTAAAAAGTTGGCTTTCTTCACAAAACATGATTTGTTAATCTCCCAATAAAAATAGTGAGTAAGGGTATGGAACTTCGGTTGCCAGAAAACTGGTGAACCTCTGCTTATCACTCGGTTCAAAAATCGGGATTTATGCAAACTTCTAATTACTGGTTAAAAAAGTTCACACAAAGTTAAGGAGCTGTTTAGGCGATCGCCTACCTTACTCGCCCGCTAAAGCCTTGAACTGGGCACTCGATAAATTGCGTTTTATTCGCGGTTCAGGTTCCGAACCAGTTCAAAAACTGCTCATAGGTCAAGTTCACGCCGCCGAACTGCGAACCGAACTGGTTCATGAACCGTTGCCTAAATCCCCGAAAGCGTCGCCAGTTGGTTGGTTCAGCGGTTCAAAAACACGGTTCGGCGGTTCGTCACGGTTCGCAGACGGTTCAAGTAAGTGTCGAATGTTCGATCCACCCCCTGAGGGGGGATGCGTCGAAGGTTCGACAACTTCCGATATCGGAGGTATCCGCATTGCGGTAAGGTTCGGTAACTTCCGTATACAAGCCAAAAAAAACCCACATCGTTCGATGCGGGTACGCATTCGCTTAATCCAACTTCTCCTCTGTCGTTCGTTATTTGATGCACTTGAGCGACTGGGTAACTCATAAGTGTTTAATGTTCAATCCACCCCTCCCCCCTCTGGTGTGTTTAACCTTGAACACCTGTCCATAACCAAAAAATAACCCGCCTGGTTAGGGCGGGGTTAGAAGCAGGGGTACGTGAATTGTCAGCTAACCTTGATGGAGAATTCGCGGTCTAGTTTGTCGGCAAGCACGAAAGCCATCGGTGGAGGGTTCCGAAAATTGCTAGCAGTGCGGCTCATCGCCCATTTGCGAACCGCTGCCTCACTGACACCCATTTGCAGTGCTAACTCAAGGTAAGACCAGTGGTGCTTTCGCATAAGCTCGATTGGATGCATGATATCTTCTCCCTTCTATTTGCATTTAATGCTTTGTTGAGGCGCTAATCGTGTAAGGGCGTCGGCACCCCTCCCATGCGATTTTTATTTTTCCTTGCAGGCACGTAGCAGCTTTTCCCAGTTGTTCTACCGTTTCGTCAAGGAACTTGTCAGCCTCTTGTTGGTTTGGGGCATAAATAACAGCACTGTTCCGCCCCACGCCGTATTCCCAGCCCAATCCGTTGACAACCTCGATTACATCCGTTGTCATGTCGTGTTTCCTCGCACTTGTATTTTTCTGTTACTTCTTTTGGTGCCCCATAAGCTGCCTGAGTTTTGGAGGCAGCAATTCAGGCTTCACTGGTACGGCACCTTGCTTTAAAAGTTTCTCCGTGCGTTCCCAAGTGAGTTGTAGGCGATCGCTGTCAGGGTTGCGACGACTAGGAGAGCTAGCGCGAAATTGATAGGAACGCATCGTGCGCTCGGTGATGCCAAGATAAAAAGCTGTTGTTGTATCCGACCAGCCAAAAGCTTGCTTGACTGTTACTGGGTGAAGTTCCTGGCACTCTGGCGCGAGTAACACTAACTTGTCTTCATGCTTGATCGCGCCCATCGTTCAATTCCTTTATTGCTCTGTCATTGCTCGGTCGCTGCTGTGTCGGTCCTGATTGGTTAGCAAGATACCGAACGAGGAAGTGCGGATATTTCAGTGTCATGGGCGTAGCAACTAGCTCTTTCGCCTTGTTTGCTGCCAACATTTGAGTGCTTCTTCCCGGCTGGCGACGACGACGAGAATTTTTGCCAGCTCGATACTGTCGCAGGGTTTCAACTTCTACTCCAACCGCATCAGCGATCGCGTCAATTTTTAAGCCGAATGCTTCTAGTGCGAGCGGGTGCAGAACATCGACACGCTGTACGGCTTCGATTAATTCTTTTGATGTCATCATGAAGATGCTCCATTGCTTTGGTTGTGTGAGCCAGTGCCTGCGGTTGAGTTTCTCAGGCTTCACGCCGCAGGCACTGACGGATTTTTTTAATTGTTGTCGTAGTTCTGCTGGGAGTTTTTCGTGTTAGCGGGTTCGTCTGTTTTAGGTTTAGGTAGCGATCGCAGTTCGTCCTCGTGCGCGAATATTTCGGAGCGATCGCTGAACTTGATTAGGTAAGTCCAACCCCACTCAGGGCCTATGTCTTCAACCCAATGCGCGTTAGCACCGAACATGATTCCACTAACAACCCCAACGCGATCGTAAAAGCCAACTTCCTGCCAGAGGTGGTACCGGGCTTTGGCACGATACAGTTCCGACTCTGGCGCAAAGTATTGAACGCAAAACTTCTGGTGATCGAGATATTCAACTAAGTACACCCATTCATTAGGTGAATGGATATCTCCCATTTCATTAGGAGCGTGCAGCACGCCCATAACTCTCGCTTCATCAGTGTGGGAATCGTGACCGTCTGAAGTCCGGTGCAGAAAAACTTTTTCCATGAGTTCAAAGTTTGGGAGATTAACTCCCTCCGGCATTGGATTTTTTAGGTGTTTGAATCCTGGGATTTCTTTCCCTTTAGGAATCAGCGGACGGTCGTTGTTATCGATTGGGAATTGTTGCATCTTTCAAACTTGGATTATGTTGTTTTGATTGACGCAACCCTGATAATCGCTTCGTGAACTGACAGGTTTTTAATTGGTTTTGGACGGGCGATCGCGCAGTTCCTCAATCTCCTCAATGAGCGCCCGAACTCCGTCCTGAAGTTCATCTATCCGTGCAGGCAAATCGATTGATTGTTTCGCCCAAAGGTCGGTAGAAGCATGGAGACGCTCAAGGTCTCCAATAATGTCTTCAAGTGCGCTGGGAAGGTCTTCGAGCGGTACTGGCAGTGACACGTCCACCTCTTTCGCTAAGGTTTGATATCGACCTTCATGCTCGTTCTCGTGTTCGGTCAAGTACAGCCAGCCCAGGCATTTGAACGGTTCTAGATTGGGAAGATTAGGATTCAGGAACACGCCGACAACCCGTCTTACAGAGACAAAAGGAACGCCGCTTGCATCAGGGGCAGTGACCAAAACTTCTGTGCCTAACGGGTATCTTGGTTTGGGGAAATCTTCAGGACGTAATTTTGATGACATGGTAAAAATCCTTTGTTACTACTGGGTGAAATCTTGGAAAGTTGGGAATTTTTCAATCTCGTCCTCTCCGACTGTCACCTGTTGTTTCAGGGATTTTCCCGTGCATAAAATTTGATAAGTCCATCGCGGTTCCCCCGGTAAACCCGTCAAATAACTTGCCGCGAATGCAAGCCCGGTAATCACGCCAAAATCTTCGTAAATGTCATCAGTTACGCCATCTGGATAGCGCATCACGATGGTTTCCCATAGCTGGAATTTTGGAACTGGTCGATTGTTGTTGTCTTGCATCTTTTTTACATCTGATTGTGGTATCAGATGCACCCTGAAAGATGCACTTCCCTGATGAAAAGATTGCGCGAAACTTATGCTGCGTCTTCTGCGTACAAGTCTTTTTCTGGTTGCGGAACTGTGAAGTTATCTACTGAGACTGTTAACGCTGACAACTCAACTTGGTGAGGATTAGATTGCCACCAAGCAATGAAATGTCTGCCGTAACGACTCAATAACAAGCTGATGACTTCGCTGGTACTGCCGCAGCAAGTAACTTCCTTAATTTCGTCAGCAATTGGTCTGACTTCCGGGCTTAAAACTATGCGAATTTGTGATGCCATCGATTTACTCCTGCACCATCCCGCAAAGGCTAATTAATTGAGCGAAGTTGGGGGCGCTGAATGGATGCTCAAGACTGTTGAACGGCTTCTCCGAGGTTATTAGCATTGCGCTGGGTTTCTTGTGTAAATGGGCTGAAAACTTGATGAGTTGGGCGTTTAAGGCGCTTCTGTTCGGCGTGCAGGGGCGTTGGGCGCTTGCAGCCGTACCAAGTGCCTCCAGCGCCGTGATGCGTCTATGCGTGTTATTATGACACAGTTAGTTCATAGTGTGTCAAGCATTTTCTAAAGCAGCACAGCGTATCATTAGGTAGTGAAATGAACATAGATAACAGCATGAGTGGGCGTGTAAACGTTGTCCTGCCAGACGACATACATGGACTGGTAAAAGACTTGGCAGAGTCTGAACGGCGATCACATAGTCAAATGGCGGCAATTCTGATAGAAGAAGCCCTGAAAGCACGAGACTTGCTCAAAAAAGAAAACCCCTCGCCTACTGGTACTGGCAAAGGGGAATAAATAATGCACGAAGATTTCGCGGGTTATGAGCGATCGCATCTACCAAGAAATCAGCCAACTTTGCCACGACGCCGGGGTTCCCGCTGTACTTGCATCTGTGCAGCGCTACTGCCAAATCCGTGCTGACTGGCAGCGTTCGGAGGGCGAGCCTTTCGACCATTGGCTCGATGTGGTTGAGGCGATCGCGCAGGTTTTAGAGGGATGGGATGAAGGTAAAGAGGAGTAATCGCTATGAGGAAAGACCATGAAAAGCCATGCTTATAGCACTTCAATGCCAATACAAAAGCCTTCAGATAGTGATTTGACCGTGCAGCAATCCATTGAAATTATTAAAAACATACCGGATCACTTCATAGAGTATCGACACGGCATAATTTTGGATTTTGAATGCAGAGGAGAAGATGGCTTTTTGCTCAAGAAGCTCAGGGAAGCATACAGAGCTAAAGCCCTATGGCTTGAGTGTTTTTGGCTGGGTAAAGCAGAATTACGCCCGGAGCTAACTTTCACTGAAAAGGTTTGTTACAAGCCTCTAGCCCAGATGTCGATGGCTTTCTTTCAACTAGCCGATGAAGTTCACCATCGGTTCGATTGGGCAAAGGAACAAAATTTGCGCCCACTGGAATGGATGGTTCTTTGTGAATTTCAACTTTGTGAAACTGCATTTAAAAATAGTGGGTACACGGCTGAACCCACCTGTGTCGGGAAAGCGCAACTATATAATCGCGCACTTAAGCGTTACAAGTCACTTGAAGATCCAGAGAAGCTTGTCTTTGGCGTTTCTGACTTCAGAAAGCCAATAGAAGCCCTAGAGGAAAGTGCTGCCTTCCTTGCTAAAGAAGACATAGTGTTTCGCAATAGTCATTACCAAGATTACCTTAGGGTTCAAAAGCGGTGCTTCAAAGCTGTGCGAGACTCGCACTTAAAAGCGATGCTACTAGACAACGACTCAATCAAAGTCCTAGGAAGAGGAGTGGACACTAGAGGAGCCAAAAGCAGAAAGAAAGGATTCCAAAAATGAATTATGAAGATGTGGCGTTTAAATTCCCAAAGTTTTGACTTCCGCTGCAACTCGTTTATCTTGAAAACATCCAAGCCCTAGAATTTAAACATGACAAGCTTTTTAAGCCTCATTCACCGCCTTAGTGCCAAGGAACCACTGCCTCAGCGCGATCGCCTCGCCCCTCGTCGGGAACGGCGACAGAAGGCACGGGACACTGCTAAAGCAAGCAAATCTGCTGCATAGAAAAATCTGGCGACTCTTTGCTAGTCCTCAAAGTGAAAACGCTGCGCGAATGCTACGCCGACCGCTCTCCCAAAAGACCGCTTTAAAGTCACCAGACTGTATTACATTTTCTCAAGCTTAGCAGCGTTTCCCCTTCCAAGACAAAAGCAAAGAGCCGCCCTTAATCACCACAAAAAAGACGGCTCCATGCTCTATGGAAATATTTGTTGATAACCATCCTACTACAAAAACAGTAGGTGAGTCCAGTTATTCGAGGCGATCGCAGCCTTGCCAGCATTGCGGCTATGAAACGTCATCCGTCATTAAAATGCCGCCATCCTCGCCGCACTACGCAGCTTTACGATGCGGGGGATGCGATGTTTTTCAGGGATGGCAACCCAAGCCGAAGAACCAGGAGAAGGCCGTCAAACAGGCTTCAGTGATTGACCGGCTGCTGGCAGACCCGAATCTAATCAGTCAGTGGGAATCCGAGTTTCTTAAGAGCATCAGGAAGCGAAAGGCGCTATCACCCAGACAAACTCAAGCACTTGAAAAGATCCAGTCTCGCTTGAGGGTCTGGACATGATCGAAGCCAAACACCTTCGGGAATGGCGGGCCAGCGCTGTCGATGATGCGATTATTGCGCTTAACGTGCGATCGCTCTCAGGCTACGCCCCCCACGAGCAGTTACTTTACTCCCCTAAGTTAGAGCGATTAAACACTGGTCGAGTTGCCAGTTGGATGCTTCGCAGATACGCCCATCTTGAGAAAGGTGGCTGGTATTGCAGCGGGTTAGATCCATTGGATGATTGGCAACCGATGCAATGGGGAGTGTTCAAACCCAACCAGCCCAGGCGCGACGATGACGGGAAGATTCGGAAATACGAGCATCCACCCAAGGAAGGTACACAAGCATTTTTCCTACGAGTTAACTTTAAAACAAGCCTGAAAATAGCTAGGAAGTACGGTCTTGAAACAAAATACTGGGAAAGGTTTCTGCCAGCACACGGAACAGGTGAAGCTCAAAGCCAAAGAGAAGAGACAAAAGGAAAGGGCTTTGGAATTTCAAGAAAGGTTGTTAAGTGCAGGCATCGCAACGGAACTGCAATACAAGCCAGAACTGGGAGAGTGGCACCCTGTAATCATCCGAAATGGTGGCTCAAAGGATTTCTGAAAAGGTTTGAGGACAGAGGTTTCTGGGCATGGGTGCTTAAGCATAAGATTCCAGTTTGCATCACCGAGGGGGCAAAAAAAGCAGCGGCGTTACTGTCGGCTGGATTCGTAGCGATCGCACTGCCTGGAATCACCAGCGGCTATCGTCAACCCAAGGATGAGTTAGGAACTCCGGTGGGAACTCGCCAACTCATCCCAGAGCTGGGAATTTTCAAGAATCATCCCATCTATTTTGTTTTTGACCATGACGTGAAGCGGAAGACAGTTCGGGCTGTCAACAACGCGATTCATCAAACAGGGTCTTTACTCCTCAAACAGGGCTGCCAAGTTTCGGTGGTCGTTTGGGATGAACCCCAGAAAGGCGCTGATGACTTTCTGGTAGCCAATGGCGTTGAAGCCTTTGAGAAGTGCTATGACGCAGCCCAGCCGCTGGAGGAATGGCGATCGCACTCCCACAATCGGCTCACCTATGCAACGAATGTATCCCTGAATCAGAGATTTCTAGGGGAGTTGACCATCCCGAAAAACGCCAAGCTGATTGGTATCAAAAGTTGCAAGGGCAGCGGAAAGACCGAATCCCTAGCTACGATTGCGGCTGACGCAGCGAGGGAGGGGAAATGGGTATTGGTATTGAGTCACAGGGTACAACTGGGGCAGGCATTGTGCCGTCGCCTGGGAGTGCCTTATGTTACCGAGGTTCATAGCTGCGAGACAGGTAAACTTTTGGGATTTGGATTGTGCGTTGATTCCTTGCACCCAACTTCCCAAGCGCAGTTCCGCGCTGAAAACTGGCGCGATGGCATCGTGATTTTAGATGAAGCTGAGCAAGTTGTTTGGCACCTGTTGAACTCAAAAACCTGTCAATCCGTCCGCGTTCCAATCCTTCGGGAATTCAAAACTCTAATCACCAATGCACTCACAAGCGGAACTGGGCAGGTAATCCTGAGTGATGCCGACCTAAGCGACGTGACCGTTGATTACATTCAGGAACTGGCAGGAGTCAATGCTGAGCCGTGGATTGTCGAAAACACTTACAAGTCCAAAGGCTGCAATGTTTACAACTACCTGGGCACAAACCCTGCTGGATTAATAGCTCAGCTAGAAGAAGCAATTCATCGGGATGAAAAAGTCTTCATCTGCTGTTCAGGGCAGAAGGCT